>CANGGC010000043.1 GCA_947453125.1 Planctomycetaceae bacterium
AAGGAAAAACGTCGGGCCGAGGTCGAAGCGGTAGCCCTCGGGAGTGGCGATCGTGCTCGTCCGTCCGCCGGGAAAGGGGAGGCGTTCGAGGATCCGCACCCGGACGCCGGCGGAGGCTAGCAGCATGGCGCAGCCCAGTCCGCCTGGGCCCGCCCCAATGATGTTGACCGTCTTTGCCATCCGAGCGTTGTCCATGACAAACATCCCGACCATGCCGACCAGGCCGACCGTGCCTCGGCCAACCTGCCAGAGGGGCAGCGGGCCATCACGAGCCCCGGCCATCGGGCCGCGACCGCCCGGGGCGTCAATCCCTCAGGCGTCGGTACTATAGCACCGCGGCCGAGCAGGGGCAGATGCGGCTGTGCCGGTCACGGCATGGCCGTCGCGGGGATCAGTAGGCCGGCCAGTAGGCGCCGCGGACTGGCCGCAGACCACCGAACGGGCCCCGGCGATAGAGGGGAACGGCCACGGCCGTGGGGACCATCTGCACCGGCTGAGCCACTGCCACCGGAGCGGGGGCGTAGACCGTCGTCGGGGCGTAATTGGCCGTAGAGCTAGGGGCGTAGTAGGAAGTCACCGCCACCGGCCCGGATGCAGGGGAGATCCATTGAGCACTCGGGGCATAGCCGACGACGGTCGGTGCTGCGGCGTACGTCTGTGTGGCGGCATAGGCCGGGGCACCGGCATACGAGGGGGCGTAGTAAGCGGTGACCGGACGGGCAACCGTGGTCATCGCTGGCATGGCATAGCTGGTGACGGCGACGGAACTCGAAGGCACAACCGCAGTGAGAGGGGTCGAAATCACAGCCATCGGGACGCCAGCAGCCACGGGGGGCGAGAACGCCGAGACGGCGGCGTAGTTGCCCGACGGGTTGTAGTTGGCGACATAGGGACCGGCCGCCGGGGCGAACTCGGTGACGATCGGACGGTAGACGATTGTTTGACCGACGGCGTCGGCAGCACCAAAACCCACCCAACCAGCGCCGAGCAGGCCGACCACCGAAGCGAAGAAAAACCCGCCGAAACGGCTGGAAAACATCGCTGAAACGGTGCGGGAGGCGGTCATCGGAGGGGTCCTGGGAGGGGTGCGGGAAAGCCTCATGCCTTCCCTCATTGAAGATACGTCGCTCGCCACGGGGTTTGCAAACCTTTGGTAGTCTGCCGCCGGTTCGCTGCCGTTCACCCCGCGACACTCGGAGTGATGGGGGGGGAAAAGCCGATTGTGCCGGGGCCCGCCCGCACGCCGGCCCCGGGAACGGTCGGGTGTGACACTTCGTTGCGATCGTCGCCCTGCTGGGAGTCGGAAGCGCCCGGATCGGGCCCTTGGCCCCCCCTTCTCTCCCTCCGAGCAACCACCGTGGATAGCCCAACCCCCAGCCTTCCTTCTTCCGCACTTCCGGCACTTCCGGCGCCCGCTGCGGGGAACTCACTCTGGAAGGGCGGATTCGCCGCGCTGCTGGTCGTCCGCGCGCTGACGCTCGTCAACGATCACGCCATCAAGTGGCTGGCGATCGGGCTGGGGAAGAAGCTCGTCGACGAGGGGCGCGTCAGCCTCGTGCTCACGATCGGACTGGTCGGGCTGTCGCTCCCCTACGTCCTCTTTTCGTGGCTGGCCGGATCCCTCGCCGACCGGCAATCAAAGACAGCGGTGATTCGCTGGTGCAAAGCCGCCGAGGTGTTCATCGCCGCGGCGGCGACCCTCGTGCTCGGCTTCGGCATGGGGGAGGGAAAGGCGTGGCTGGGGCTGCCGACGGGCTTGTGGCTGCTCCTCGGAGCGGTGATGGCGATCGGGATGCAGGCGGCGCTGATGACGCCGTCGATCGTCGGCGTGATTCCGGAGGTCGTCCCGCCGTCGCGACTCTCGTCTGCCAACGGACTGTTCTCACTCGTTTCGCTCGTCGCCGTCCTCGCCGGGACCGCCGCCGGAAACTGGGTGGCCGATGCGACGGCGCTCGACGCAGCCTCGGCCTGGGGGCGGGCCTGGCCAACGGGCATGCTCCTCGGAGGCACGGCCCTGCTGGGGCTGGCGGCGGCGGTGTTCATGCCGCACCTCGCCCCCGCGGCCCCCGACGCCCCCCCTGCCTGGAACGCTCTGGCGCGGACATGGACCGACTTGAGCCTTCTCGTCCGCCAGCCCGAACTGGCTGCCGCTGCCGCCGGCATCGTGTTTTTCTGGGCGATCGGCGCCGTGGCCCAGGCCAATGTCGATCAATTTGCGAGCGAGGCGGGAGCGGCGTCGCAGGCGCAGGTCGTGCCCTTGCTCGTGGCCCTCGTCGCCGGCATCGGGGTGGGGAGTGTCGTGACCGGAAAGCTCGCCGCGCGGCCGGAAGGAGCCGATCCACGCGTCGACCTCGGATTCGTGCCGCTCGGTGGCTTGATCATGAGTGTCGCGTTCGTGGCGCTGGCCGGCATCGGTGGCCGGTTCGTGGAGGCCGGCGGCCTAGCGGCATGGATCCCCTTCCTGTGGTTGGTGGTCCTCGGATTCGGGGCGGGGATGTTTGATGTGCCGCTGGAAACCTACCTCCAGGCGAAGAGCCCGCCCGATCGTCTCGGGGGGGTGCTCGGGGCGACCAACCTCCTCCTCTTCAGCGGGATGTTTCTGGCATCGCTCGCCTATGGTGGGCTGCGGGCGCCGCTCGCGGCGGGAGGGCCGCCGATGCTCTCCGCCCGGGCGATCTTCGCGATCTTCGCGATTCTTTCGCTCGGGGCCGCGGCCGCCGCCGTCTGGTGCGCCCCGCGCGCGACGCTGCGGTTGTTCGTCGCCTCGATCGTTCATGCCGGATGGCGATATTCCGTCCGGCATGCCGATCGGCTCCCCGCCGCAGGCCCGGCCGTCGTCGTGGCCAATCACCTCTCTTGGCTCGACGGATTCGTGCTCGTCCTCTCCACGCCACGGCCGTTGCGGATGCTCGTCTACGGGCCGAACATCCGCGGCCGGCTCCTGCGGATGCTCTCCGACCAGTGGCGGTTCATCCTCTTCGAGCCCCGGCCGAAGTCGATCGCGCAGGCCCTGCGTTCGGTGCAGGAAGGCCTCGCCGCCGGCGACGCGGTCGGGATCTTTGCCGAAGGGGGCATTTCCCGGACCGGCCAGATTCTCGGCTTCAAACGCGGTCTCGATTGGGTGATGGGGCGTGTCGAGGCGCCGATCGTGCCGGTCCACATCGACGGGATGTGGGGGAGCGTCCTCTCCTTTTCAGAGGGGCGTTTTTTCCGCAAATGGCCACGGCTGGTCGGCGGGGGCTGGCGGCGGCCGTTGACGGTCTGGTTCGGCAGGCCACTTCCCGTCGGCAGTTCCCCCCGCGACGCCCGCTTCGCCCTCCAGGAACTCACAGCCCGGGGGGTTCGTAATCGGATGCTGACGACCCGCAGCGCCGAGCGGGAGATCGCCGCCTGGCTGCGGCGGCACGCGGCCGATGCAGGGCCGATGCGCCCGGCCCTCGATGCGGTCCGCGGCCACGGTGCTGTCCCACGGGCGGATGCTCGGGTGCCAGATTGGGCGGCGCTCGCCGCCACCGCCGAAGCCTTCGAGGCCGGCTGCCTGGTGCGCCGGGACGACCGGATGGTGTCATCGCTGCTGCCCGACGATCCGCTCTCTTTCCACCTCGGTCTCTGTGGCGGGCCGTTGCTCGGCATCGCCGCGACCGCGATCGAGCCCGGGCTACCGGCCCAAGCGATGCTTGAGGAGCTCGCCAGATTCCGGGCCACGATCTGGCTGGCGCGGGCCGGGCAGGTGGCGACGATCGCAGCCCTCCCCCCGGAGCGTATCGGCCGGCTCCCGGAGGTGATCGTGATCCCGATCAGCGAATCCGGGTATCCCTGGGGCGTCGCGGCGGCCCGCGAGGCGGCCGAGGCATTTCACGCGGCCCATGGGATCGAGCCGGTCGTGGCCTTCGCCCCTGAAGCCGTCGGCGGGCTCGTGTCGATGAACACCCCCCCCTCCCGGTTGGCAGCCGATGCCGAAATCACCGCCCGTCCGGAGTCGCTCGGGAGGGTGGTGATGGGGGTGGTGGTCTGGCCGTTGGCTTCCGATCGCGCCCGCCTCGGGCTCGAACCGCTCGACGGGGACGCATGGGACGCGGGCGCCGCGGCAGCCGATTCGTCCCTCGTCGTGGCAGCCACGGCCAGACGCCAGTCCTCCGTTGGGGGGGGCGGGGAGTGGCAGCTTCCGGTGTGTCCCCTCGACGGGGCCTACCTCGTCGACGACCAAGGATTCCTGTTTCCGCCGGGGACAACCGAGGAAGTGATCCACGCCGGCGAGCCTTCGCGGGGGCAGAGCAGCGGCGAAAGCCGTCGCTCGAAGAGCAATCTTGGTTGATTGCCCGCCATGGAGTATCCTTGAGGAGTGCCGGTCGTGGGCACCCCTAGCTCAATTGGATAGAGCATCGGTCTACGGAACCGAAGGTTGCTGGTTCGAGCCCAGCGGGGTGTATTTCTCTTGGCTCTTTTCCGGTCCTCATTCTTCTGAGGATAGTGATGCGGAACTGCCCTTGGGGGGCATGATTGCCGGCGGGTAGGCTGTCCCGATGCCGCCGCCATCGCCCGCCCCATCCTCCACCCCTGCCCCACGCCCGTCGTCGCCCGGCAGTCCGGGGGATGCTGCCATTCCCTGGCAGCGGGTTGTCGGCTTCGATCCCGGGCTCAACATCACCGGCTACGGGGTGATCGATTGCCGTGGAGGGATCGTGAGGCTCGTCGAGGCGGGCACGATCCGCTCCCGCGGCGAGACGCTCGAGACGCGGCTGGCGACGATCCATGAGGGCGTCCGCGACGTCCTGCAGGCCCTCGCGCCGGCGGTGATGGCCATCGAGCAGGTGTTCGTGCATGCCAAGTTTCCGCGGACCGCGATCCTCATGGGGCACGCCCGCGGGGTGATCTGCCTCGCAGCGGCCCAGGCCGGACTGACGGTCAACAACTATCCCCCGACGCGGGTCAAGAGCCTCCTCACCGGCAGCGGCCAGGCCGGCAAGGAGCAGATGCAGGCGGCCGTTCAGCGGGAGTTGGCCCTTGCCGCCCGCCCCGAACCGGCCGACGTCGCCGATGCTCTCGCCGTGGCGCTGGCCGACTGGCACCTGCGGATCCGTCAGCGTGGCTTGGCGCTCGGCCGGGGGGAGAAGCTCGCTCCGCGGCGCTCGGCCGCCCCCCGGACGGGGCAGCGCGGGGCGCTGGGGGAGCGGGGTGCCGAGGATGACGAAGGGGACGCTTGTTCGCGGGAGGATGGCGCATGATCAAACGGCTCACAGGAATGCTCGGGGCAGTCGAGGTCGGTTCGCTCGAACTGACGGTCGGGCCGGTGGTGCACGAAGTGCTCGTGCCGGAACTGGTCCGCCGTGACCTCCAGACCAAGGGGGGGCAGTCGGTCACCCTCCACACCCTCGAGTTCCTGGAGGGGACTCCCGGCCGCGGCAACCTCGTCCCCAGGCTGGTGGGTTTCCTTTCGGAGGTCGAGCGGGAGTTCTTCGACCTGATCTGCGAAGTCGATGGGGTTGGCGTGCGCAAGGCCCTGCGGGCGATGGTCCGGCCCGTCGGCGAAATCGCCCGGGCGATCGAAGAACAGGATGCCGCGGCCCTCTCCACGCTTCCGGGGATCGGGGCGGCCACGGCCGAACGGATGATCGCCAAGCTTCGCCGCCGGATGCCCAAGTTCGCCCTCCTGGTGGCCCGCGACACGCCCAGTGCCGCCGCCGCCGGTGACGTCCTCGCGGAAACTTTCGAGGTTCTTCGGTCGCTCGGGCATTCCGACACCGACGCCCGCCGTCTCTGCGACACGCTCCGCGGCGAGAAAAAGAAGGTGAAGGATGTTCAGGAGGCGCTCGAGATCATTTACCGCTCGATGCACAAGCCGCGCTGACACTCCGTCAACAACGGTCGGTGGGGGGGCATGCGCCGCCGATGCCGCCAAACCCTCGGCCGCGTGGTAGGCTGACGGCTTCCCGGGAGGACTGGACGGATGAGCAGTTACCGCGAGCCGACGATCCGAGGCGACGATGAACCGACCGGGGTTGAGGACCGCGCCCTGCGGCCGACACGGATGGCCGACATGGTCGGGCAGCGGGATGTCTACGAGCGTCTGATGATCGCCGTCGATGCCGCGCAGAAACGGGGGGAGGTGCTCGGGCACATTCTCCTCGACGGGCCTCCGGGGCTGGGAAAGACGACGTTTGCCACCTGCATCCCGCGCGAACTCGGCACGACGCTCCAGATCGCCAGCGGAGCGGCGCTTGCGGCGCCCAAGGACCTCCTTCCCTATCTCAGCAACGCCGCCGAGGGATCGGTGCTGTTCATCGACGAGATCCACCGCCTCCCGATCGCCGTCGAGGAGTTCCTCTATCCGGCGATGGAGGACTTCCGCATCGACATCACGCTCGGTGATGGCGTGGCCGCACGGACAATCAACATGCCGCTGCGTCCCTTCACCCTCGTGGGCGCGACGACCCGCCCCGGCCTCCTCTCGGCACCCTTGCGCGACCGCTTCCAGATGCGCGAGCACCTCGACTTCTATCCGCCGGAGGATCTTGCGGAGATCGTCCGTCGTTCGGCCGCAAAACTCTCGATGCCGATGGATGACGCCACGGCCGACGAGATCGCGGTGCGCAGTCGGGGAACGCCGCGTTTGGCGAACAACCGGCTCCGCTGGATCCGCGACTATTCCACGAGCCGGGCGGAGGGAACGCTCGATCTTGCCATCGCCCGCACGGCGCTCAACATGCAGGGGATCGACGGGCTCGGTCTCGACAGCTTCGACCGCCGTTACCTCGAGACGATCCAGCGTGTGTTCGGTGGCGGGCCGGTGGGGATCGAGGCGATCGCCCACACCATGAGCAGTGCCCCCGACACCCTCGAAGACGACGTGGAGCCCTTCCTCCTCCGCTGTGAGCTCGTCGTTCGCACCCCACGGGGCCGCAAGCTCACCCCCCGGGGGGAGGAGCATCTCGGCGGTTCCCCGGGGGGGAGTGGGCAGGCGAGACTGTTCTGAACCGGGAGCAAAGCGATTTTGTCGAGGGAGAGGGCCCTGCCACCCGATGCGGTGGTGAGAAGGGCCTCGAAGGGGAGCTTCAAAGGGGAGCTTCAAAGGGGAGCTTCAAAGGGGAGATTGACCAGCATCCCCCTGTGCGGCTACATTTTCGGGCTCGACTCGACCCGGTCCCCAAGGTGATTTCATGGCCGTCCCAAAGCGCCGCCAATCAAACCAGAAGACCCGCTCCCGGCGGGCGCACGACTTCCTCACTCCCCGTCAACTGACCTTTTGTTCGAACTGCGGAAAGGCCGTGCCGACGCACCACATCTGTGGGACGTGCGGGCACTACATGGGCCGTCCGGTTCTCAAGACCGAGGAATGAGCGTTGGCCCGCCCCGTTGATGGTGGCGATGCCGTGACGCCCGGTGGGCCGGCGGTCGCTGTCCTTTTTCCCGGTCAGGGTGCTCAGGCCGTGGGCATGCTCGGGGACTGGATCGACGGACATCCGTCGGCGGCCCGACTCTTCGCCCGCGCTGCCGATCTCCTCGGATACGACCTCGCGGCAGTCTGCCGTTCGGGGCCCGCACACTCCCTCGACACGACGGCCGTCAGCCAGCCGGCGATCCTCGTCACGAGCCTGGCGCTCCTCGAGGTGCTCCGCGCCCGGGATGCCGACAAGCCGGGGGGATGCGCGGTCGACGGAGCGGTGGTCACGGCCGGGCTTTCGCTCGGGGAGTACACGGCGCTGGTGTTCGCTGGGGCGATCGATTTCGATGATGCCGTTCGGCTCGTCGATATCCGCGGCCGCGCCATGCAGGCCTGCGCCGAGGCGCGGCCCGGCTCGATGGTCGCCGTCCTCGGGCTCGACCGGGAGCGGATCGCGCGGCTGTGTGACGACGTCCGCGGGGAGGACGTGCTTGAGGTGGCCAACGTCCTCTGCCCCGGCAACGTCGTCGCTTCCGGGAGCTCGGCAGCCTGTGAGCGGCTCCGCGACGCGGCGACCGCCGCCGGGGCGATGAAGTGCGTGACGCTCGGTGTCGCCGGCGCCTTCCACACCGAACTGATGCAGCCCGCAGTCGCCAAACTCGCAGCGGCCCTCGAGCAGACGCCGATCCGCAAGCCGCGGATTCCCGTCGTCAGCAACGTCGACGCCAAGCCCCATACCGATCCGGAGGAGATCCGCCGCCTGCTCGCCCGGCAAGTCGTCGGCGTGGTCGAGTGGCAGGGCTCGATGGAGCGTCTCCTCGCGGCGGTCGATTCGAGCGGATTCGGCGTCCGTTCCCTCTGGGAGGTCGGCCCGGGGCGGGTGCTCCGCGGGCTGGCCAAGCGGATCGATCGGAGCGTTCCCTGCTCCGGAGTCATCGACTGATCGGCGGGGAAGGCTTGCCCGCCATGCCCACACCACACCATCCACCGAGGAGTGAATGCCATGAGCAGGAACACGGACGCCAAGGACGGGGCCACGGCACGGTTGAAGGTCGATCTGTCGGGGCAGGTGGCGATCGTCACAGGCGCCTCCCAGGGAATCGGCCGGGCGATTGCCGAGACGCTTGCCGCCAACGGGGCCACCGTGGCGCTCGTCGCCCGCAATGCCGGCAAAATCGCTGACGTAGCGGCCGTCATTCGTGGCGCCGGCGGCCGGGCGGAGGAGTTTTCCTGTGACGTCTCGAAGGCGGAGAGCGTCGCCGCCGTCGTCGATGCGGTCGTGGCCAAGCTCGGCCGCGTCGACATCCTCGTCAACAACGCCGGCGTCACCCGCGATACGCTCCTCCCCCGGATGAGCGACGAGGAGTGGGACGAGGTCATCGCCACGAATCTCCGTGGGCCTTTCCTGTTCATGCGGGCCGTGAGCCGGCCGATGATGCAGCAGCGGTACGGGAGGATCATCAACGTGGCGAGCGTCGTCGGCCAGATCGGCAATCCGGGGCAGGCCAACTACTCCGCCTCCAAGGCGGGCCTCATCGGCATGACACGCACCGTGGCCAAGGAGCTTGCTGGCCGAAAAGTGACCGTCAACGCCGTGGCGCCGGGCTTCGTCGCCAGCGAGATGACTGCGGCCCTGGGACCTCTGGTGCTCGAGGAAGCGAAGAAGCGGGTTCCCGCCAAGCGGATCGGTGAGCCCTGGGAGATCGCCGAAGCGGTGCTGTTCCTCGCGGCTCCCTCTTCGGCCTACGTCACAGCCCAAGTGCTCACCGTCGATGGCGGCATGATCGGCTGAACATCCTCCTCCAATCGCCCCGTCAGGGGGCCTTTGGAAGGAGCCTGCGGGAGCGCAGGAGCCTCGGCTGGTAGGCTGGGGGGACAGCTGCGTTCGTTCGGTCTGGACAGTCTGGGGGCGGAGCGGGTATATCTTCGCCGACCGTGCTGATCCCCGTCGATATTCGGGATGGGGCTGGCCGGTGTGGGTTCACCGACTTCGGAAACACTCCTGAAAGGTTGTGGAAGA
>CANGGC010000044.1 GCA_947453125.1 Planctomycetaceae bacterium
GCAGCCTTCACCCCGGCGTCGACGATCTGCACGCCGGCGTCGGTCCGATGGCCGACCAACCCCAGCCGATCGGCGTCGGCGAGCCCCGCCGCGACGATCTCGGCGGCCTTTGCATTCAATCCTGTCGGCATGGAATCAGCCCTCGATGAAGGGCCGTTCCCTGGCCGGTGTCGTCGTGCTGGATCACGATCGTGATCGCGTTCTCCGCCGCAGGCGCTCCACGCCCCGCCGGAGCGGACATAATGTCGCCGGCCGTCGCACTGGGCAATCCCGGGCGTGTTGATCGGGGATTCACGACGTCCGCTCGGCCCAAGGTGGGGCCGCCGCTCCCTTTTCTCCTGCCGGGGACACCCTCGTGGCCAGCCTGACTGTCGAGAACTACGTGAAGACGATCCACCTCATCGCCACGGCCCAGTCGGGGAGTCCGGTGACGACCGGCCAGGTCGCCGCGGCGCTCGACGTCTCGCCGGGCACGGTGACGAGCATGCTCAAGACCCTCGACGCAGCCCGTCTGGCGACGCACCGCCCCTATGAAGGAGTGGCACTGACGAAGACGGGACGGGTGCTGGCGCTCCGCGTCATCCGTCGCCATCGCCTCCTCGAGTTGTTCCTGCTGCGGACGCTCGACATGAGTTGGGACGAGGTCCATGACGAGGCCGAGCATCTCGAGCACGCCGTCAGCGATCTGCTCGTCGATCGGATCGATGCCTTCCTCGGCCATCCCGATGTCGATCCCCACGGCGATCCGATCCCGCCCGCCGACGGCGCCGATCCCGATGACGGGCAGCCCCCGGCGAAGGTCCTGGCCGAAGGGATGACCGGAGGACGATTCCGACTCACTCGCGTTCTCGATCAGTCGGCCGGGTTCCTCCGTTCGCTCACCGACTCCGGGCTCGTGCTCGGCGTCGAGGGAGAGATCGTGCGGCCCCCCGACGGCGCTGGCTTGATGAGCGTGAGGGTCGGCGAGCGGACGATCACGCTCTCGACCGAGGCCGCGACGAAGCTGGTCGTGGCAGAGGGGTGAGGCAGCCACCGCGAAGGGACGGCTGACGCGACGGAGCGCCAAATCACGGGCCGGTCCGCTCCCAGACGCCCTCCTGCCCCGCGCATTCGTCGACCGCGACGATGATTTTTCCGGCGAGCGGCATGCCCGCCTCCGCGAGGGCCGTGGTCAACTCGTCGCCGATCCATGCGGCGAGCCATTCGGCGGTGGTGTTGGCTAGGGGCAGGAGAACGCACTCGTCGGCGGGGAAAACCCAGCGGCGCCGTTCAAAGCGCACCGTCACTTCCGCAAGCCCCCCCGGACCGATCGCTTCTCCCACCTCCAGGAGCCGATTGCGGGTCGGCAGGAGCATGCGGTGGTCGAGGCGGGCGACGATTGTAGAGAGCGTGTCGCGGAGAACGACGAAGTCGACCACCATCCCGTGGGCATCCGGGGTGCCGTCGACCTCCACCGCCACGGCCCAGTTATGGCCATGCACGGGTTCGCAGAGGGTGTCGGTGAGGGTGATGAAATGCCCGGAGCAGAAGACATGCACCGCTTTGCGGAGTCGAACCGAGTACCGTTCCATGCTGCGTTCACCCGCGCGTCGTGGGAAAGTCGATCATGGCCGAAGACCGGCCCGCCCCCGCAGAGCGTCGTGTCACCGAGGGGGGAGCCGTCCGTCACGGAGAAGAATGTACAGCGCGGCGGCGCAGAGATCGGCCGTCGTGCCAGGATTGATGCGCTGCGGATGTCGCAGCGATCGATCGAAGGCTGCGGCGGCGTCGCGCCAAGAAGCCCCCGGTTGCCCGATGACCGCCGCGGCCCGGCGCGAGACCTCGGCGGCAACCTCGGGGCCGTGGCGGCGGGCGATGAGCGTGTCGGGCTCGCGGGCGAGCTGTCTGAGGAATCCGCGCACGATTGACTCCTCGAGGGGAAGGCCCGTGGCGACCTCCGCGAGGAGATCGCTCACCAAGCCATCCTCGAGCGGTCCCCAGCCTTCGGTCCATAGTCGGGCGATCCGGTCGTGGGGCGCTGCCGCGGCCATCGCCGCTAGGAGATCGTCCGGCGGAGGGCCCGCCAGATCCCAGCGGCCGCGCCTCCCCATTCCCCCTGGGGCTGCAATCGCGATCGCCTCCCAGGTGTCGGCTGCATCCTCACGCGTGAGCCGCGTGAGCACCGCGGCGACGTCGTCGGGGCGGAACGGCCGGCCAGCCTCCGCGCCAGGAACACTCGCCAGGGGCGCGATTGCGAGGATGATGCCGAGATTGGCATTCGATCGTGTCACGCGGCGCGACGCCGACACCGCCGCGAGGATCGTCCGCCCGAGGGACTGGGACGGCGCGGCCTCGATCGCCGGGGCGATCGCCCGCCCCGCGGCGACAAGGTCGGCATGGTCGAGATCGGGAAACGACGCCCCTGGATGGACATTCCCCGGCTTCTCCGCGGTCGCCTCGAGTCGACAGGCCTCGGCGACACACCATCCCCGGCTTCCTGGCCGGGAATGATGGGCATCCCTCCAGGGAAGCTCCGACGACGGATCGTGGGGGGGGCTTGGCGGCATGGCGGTTGGTATCGGCGTCAGGACACCGGGCAGTTTCCAGTGGGGCTGCGTTGTTTGTGAGGATGAAGCGAGGATCCGGAGGCGACTGGCTCAGGGTGGGTAAACTCCCTCAGGTATCGATGCCTCCCAGGCTGCCGCCCGATCGACGGACAAGACCCTTTTTTAGCACTTTTTTCGTTCCAACCGGACGACGCCACCAGACCGGAGCAAGCCCCACGCCATGACCACCTCCGACGACCCGGCCGGCATCACCGACACCCCCGACTGCTTCATCAACCGTGAATTGAGCTGGCTCGACTTCAATCTCCGCGTCCTCGAGGAGGCTGAGAACGCTGCCAACCCGCTCATGGAACGGCTGAAGTTTCTCGCCATCTTCAGCTCGAATCTCGACGAGTTTTTCATGGTGCGTGTGTCGGGGGTGCGCGAGCAGGCCTTCGGCGAGAGCGCCCCACAGGACACGCCCCCTGACGGCACCGGCCCGCTGGAGCAGCTCCGGCGGATCGCCGACCGCACCCAGGAGCTCGTCGCCCGGCAATACCGCTGCCTCGAGGAGAGCATCGCACCGGCGATGGTGGCCGAGGGCTTTCAATTGGTGCGCTACGGTGATCTCGATGAGCAGCAGCTGGCCCGTGTCGACCGGTTCTTCACCGAGCGCGCGCTGCCGATCCTCACGCCGATGGCGGTCGATCCCGCCCATCCCTCGCCGCGCTACCACAACCGCGGGCTCTACATCGGCGCCCAACTCGAGCAGGAGAAGGGGCTCGGCCCCAAGCGGCTGTTCGCCGTCGTCCAGGTGCCGCAGGTGCTGCCGCGGTTCGTGAACGTCGGCTGCGACATCCCCGGCCAGCACCGCTTCGTCCTTCTCGAGGATCTCGTCGCGGCCCGCCTGTCGCAGCTCTTCGGCGGGTTCACCGTCCTCTCCTGGACCACCTTTCGGATCACCCGCGACAGCGATCTCGAGCTCCTCGAGCAGGAGTCGGACGACATGCTGAAGCTCATCGAGGAACGGCTCAAGGCGCGCCAGCGCGGGCAGGCGGTGAGGATCGAGGTCTCGGCGCGGTCGGCGGACGACTCCGTGGCGAGGACGATCATCGAGGACGAGCAGCTCCATGACGGGCGTGGCGAAAGCTACGGGGAGGTCTACCGCATCGAAGGCCCCCTCGATCTCACCTGCCTGTGGGAGCTCCACAAGCTCCCCGGCTACCCGCTCCTCCACGACCCGCCGTTCACGCCGCGGATGCCGCGCGGCCTGCGCCGCGGGGACGACCTGTTTGCCGAGATCGCCTCGCATGATGTCCTTCTCCACCATCCCTATGAATCGTTCGATCCGGTGGTCGAGTTCGTCACCCGCGCCGCCGCGGATCCCCGCGTGCTTGCCATCAAGCAAACGCTCTACCGCACCTCCGGCGATTCACCGATCTCGCGGGCGCTGATCGCGGCGGCGGAGTCGGGGAAGCATGTCACGGCGCTGGTCGAGCTCAAGGCCCGGTTCGACGAGGCGAACAACGTCAGCTGGGCGCGGCAGATGGAGCGGGCCGGAGTCCATGTCGTGTTCGGGTTTCTCGATCTGAAGACCCACTGCAAGTTGTCGATGGTGGTGCGCAACGAAGGCCATGGGCTGCGGCGCTACGTTCACCTCGGCACCGGCAACTACAATCCCACGACCGCCCTGCTCTACACCGACCTCGGCCTGTTCACGGCCGACGAGCAGATCGCCGAGGATGCCTCGGCGGTCTTCAACCTCCTTACCGGCTACTCGCAGGGGCATCGGTGGCGGAAACTGATCGTCGCCCCCAATGATCTCCACCGGCGAACGATCGAGCTGATCGACGAGCAGACCGAGCGGGCCCGTTCCGGCCGGCCGTCGCGGATCTTCGCGAAGCTCAATTCGCTGGTCGATCCCCACGTCATCGAGGCCCTCTACCGGGCCAGCCGGGCCGGGGTGCCGATCGACATCGTCCCCCGCGGTATCTGTTCGCTGCGGGCCGGGGTGCCGGGATTGAGCGAGACGATCCGCGTCCGGAGCGTCATCGATCGGTTTCTCGAGCACAGCCGGATCTACATCTTCGGCCCCGACGAGGATGCGAAGGTCTATATCTCGAGCGCCGACTGGATGCCGCGGAATTTCTTCCGCCGGGTCGAAATCATGGTGCCGATCGAGACGCCGGCGCTCGTCACGCGGATCCTCCGCGAGATCGTCCCGGCCTATCTCGCCGACAACACCCGGGCGCGCGTCATGGCCCCCGATGGGAGCTTCCGGCTCATCCAGCCAGCGGCGGGCGAAGCCCCGGTGCGCTGCCAGACGTACTTCCTCGACGAGAAGGGGGAGCCGCCGGCCCTCACCGACGCGGTCCGGGGGGGCAGTGGAGGGGTGGAGGCGACGACCGCGGCCCGTCGCCCCAGGCGTCCCGGGAGGAGGTGAGCCGTTCGGGCCGCCGCCCGGCGCCCTTGCCTTGAAGCGGCTCGTGCCGCGTTCGTAAAATCAATCTTTCCATGGCCCGTTTCGCGCCCGTTTCAACGGGCCGAGGCCAGACCAACGACCCCGAGAGTGGCGGAGCCTGATGGCTGACGATCATTACCAGACGCTCGGGGTGCCGCGGACGGCATCGGCCGAGGATATCCGCAAGGCTTACCGGGAGCTGGCGCGGAAGTACCACCCAGATCTCCATCCGGACGACAACGCCGCGAAGGAGAAGTTCAAGAAGGTCCAGACGGCGTTCGACACGCTCAACGACTCGAGCAAGCGCGAGATGTACGATCGCTACGGCAGCGCCTTCGAGGGGGTCGGGGCGGGGGGCGCGGGGCCAAGGGGCGGATGGGGTGGCGGCCGAGGGCCGTTTCCAGGGGGCGGCGGAGCGGCTCCGTTCGGCGGTGGTGACATCGATCTCGAGAGCTTGTTCGGCGGCGCCGGTGGCGGGTTCGGCGATCTGTTCGGGGGCGGGGGAGGAGCCGGGAAGACGCGATCCCGGCGGAAGCCCGTCCAGGAACCGGGCGAAGACATTACGACAAGGATCGAGATCCCTTTCCGGCTCGCCATCGATGGCGGCAAGGCCGATGTCCGACTCGAACGCGACTCCGGCAAGGAGACGATCAGCGTCACGATTCCCCAGGGGATTCCCGACGGCGCCCGGATGCGGGTCCGCGGTCAAGGGATGCCGGGCCGAGGGGGTGGGCCTGCCGGTGACCTGCTCCTCGAGGTGGGGATTGAACCTCATCCTGTCTATCGGCGCGACGGCGACACGCTCGAGGTAACGCTCCCGGTGAGCCTCTCGGAGGCCGTGGAGGGGGCCAAGGTCGATCTGCCGACGCCGTGGGGCACGATCAGCCTGCGGATCCCGCCGATGACCAGCGGGGGACGGAAGCTCCGGGCCGCCGGCATGGGAGTCAGGCATGCCAACGGGGCGAAGGGGGATCTGATCGCCGAGGTGCAGATTGTTCTCCCGATCAACACGCTCGCACCCGACGTCGCCAAGGATCTCCTCACGGCCGCAAAGGCCGCAGAAGAGGGGGCGCCCCAGCCACGCCCCGGGCTGACGTGGTGAGCGGCGGCGGGGAGTCGTTCCCGAAGGCGTGCCGGCTCCTGCGGCCGTCGGAGTTCGACCGCGTCTACCGCTTCCGGCGGAGTGCTGCCGAAGGGGCGCTGGTGCTCTACGCCTGCCCTCGCCCTTTCGCCGCCAGCGGCGCGCCTCCGGCGGCGAGGCTGGGGATGTCGGTGTCGCGACGGATCGGCAACGCCGTAGCCCGCAACGCCTGGAAGCGCCGGCTGCGGGAGGCGTTCCGCGTGGCCCGCAAGCGGATTCCCGCCGGCCACGACTACCTCGTCGTCGTCCGCTCCGGTGCGGCCCCCGGCGGTGCTGACGGGGCGGCGAAGATCGAAGGAATGCTCGTCGCGCTGGCCTCCAGGATCGTGTCCCGTTCGTCGTACCGGGATGCCGAGGTTCCCCCGGTCCTTCCCACGAAGCCCCGCCGCCGATGAGAGCCAAGGGCAAACCCTCGTGGGTGGCCGTGCTCGACCGAGGCGTCGTTGCACTTTTCACCGTGCTCATCCGCATCTATCAGCGGTTTTTCAGCCCGATCCTCGGGCCGACGTGCCGGTTCCGGCCAACCTGCAGCGTCTACTTCCTCGAGTCCCTCAAAGCCCACGGCGCTGTCCGGGGCAGCCTCCGTGGGCTGCGGCGGATCAGCCGTTGCCATCCGTGGAGCCGCGGGGGATGGGATCCGCCGTGAGCCTTTCGACGGTCAGCCGGCGTGCTCACCGGTGAGGAGCAGCCGGACGACCTCCGCATTGGCCGGCGGGAAGCGACAGCGCGTGAGGTTTTCGATCTTCAGCCAGATGAACGGTGGCTGCGGAGAGACGTTGGCGTCGACGGGCGCGGCGCGGTGGAAGTGGATCTCGATCGGCCCCCCGCTCGACGTCGCCTGAGCGACGTGGAGTCTGGGGCCGACGGACACGTTGATGCCGCTCTCCTCGAAGCACTCCCGGGCCGCTGCCAGTTCGACAGCTTCCCCCGCCTCCACCTTCCCGCCGGGGAACTCATCCCGCCCCGGCGCATCGGCCGCATCGTCACGGCGTCTGCCGACGAGAACACTCCCGGCGGAAAGGACCACGGCCACTGCGATGACCGTCGCGGGGCATTTTTGGTTCACGCTTCCGGCTGCTTGACGAGCTCGAGGAGCCGGCCGGGCGAACCCATGATGTTGTAGCCGGCATCGACATGGAGGATCTCGCCGGTGATCCCGAGCGATTCGCGTGACAGGAGCCACGACCCTGCCTTCCCCACTTCCCCTTGGGTGATGTTCCGCCCCATCGGCGACATGTGCTGGTAGAGGCCGAGCATCTCGTCGACCCCGGCACCACGGCCGGCGAGCGTCCGCAATGGGCCCGCGCTCACGGCATTGACGCGGACCCCAGCCGGCCCGAGGTCGTAGGCCATGTACTTCACGCAGGCATCGAGGGTGGCCTTGCAGACCCCCATGATGTTGTAGCCGGGGACCACCTTCTCGCCGCCGAAGTAGGTGAGGGTGAGGATCGAGCTGTCGGCGGAGAGGATCCCGCGGGCGAGGCGGCCGACGGCGAGGAGGCTGTAGGCGCTGGTCTCCATCGCCACCCGGAAGCCCTCGCGGCTGCAGTTGGTCGTCTCTCCCTTGAGATCCTCCATCGGGGCGTAGGCGATCGAGTGGACGAGGAAGTCGATCGTGCCGAACTCATCCTTGGCCCGCTGCATGACTGCGGCGATCTGTTCGTCGCTGCCGGCATCCATCGGCACGAGGAACTTCGCGTTCGGTTCCGGGTCGGTGAGCATCGACACGCGGCGACGGTTCCGCTGCCGCTCGTCGTCGGGGCGGTCGGGGAGGTGGGAGAATCCAATCTGCCCCCCCTCGGCGAGGATCTCTTTGGCGATCGCCCAGGCGATCGAATGGTCGTTGGCGACACCGAGGACGACACCTTTGAGACCGTCGAACCTACCCATCGAATCCATCCTCCAGGTGCGGGAACCGGGGCTTGTGACCGTGCCGGGCAGGCGACGCCGACGCCGGTCGAGAAGCGCGGAATGTAGCGGTTGGCGCAGAATGCCTCAACGCGGAAACCGCCTCTGATCGATCTGAGAACGGGTTTTGGGTCCCGAGGGGGCGAAACCCCGCTCTTCCGGCCCCTTGTTCTCCCGCCCGACGACGGGTAAAGTTCTCACGTCAGCCTCGTTAGCTCAACTGGTCAGAGCATCTGACTCTTAATCAGAGGGTTCTTGGTTCGAGTCCAAGACGAGGCATTTGTTGATTTCGTCGCACTTCCCAGGGTGCGAATGGAGCTGATCTCGTCGCACCTCCCAGGGTGCGAACGGCGTTCCGGCGGAATCGCCGGACGATGCGCTCCCCGGCCGAATTACGGGCCGATTTGGCCGGGACGCCCTCTGGCGTCGGTGGGGCGCAGGCGTCCCCAGTCCGTGGCGGGGCGATCAACCGCGGCGCGTCCCCTCCAGCCGGCATCTCCGGCTTCTGCGTCCTCGGCGAATCGCTTCCGGCTGGAGCGGTCGATACGATCAAGGGAAGGTCGGAGCGGTCGCTTGAGGGAGTGATCATGACGCGAGGGTTTCGGGCTCTTCTTGCCGGCGTGGCGATCACCCTGGCTGGCTTTGGCGGCGCAGCGGCTTTCGCTCAAGCCCCGGCGGCGGAGAACTTCGGCGGCTATGCCGTCTCGGAGGGACCGTTCACGTTTACCGGTAACGGCCTCGTCGGGACCTCGGTCGGCCGGTTCACGTTCTTCAACAACGGCCTGACCGCCACCCGCGTCGGCAACGCCACGGCCTGGAACAACGGTGTCGTCTCGACGCGCCTGGGGCGCAACGAAGTGTTTAGCAACGGCGTTGTCGGCGTGCCGACGAAGAGGGGCATGGTCTTCACGCCAGGCTTCGCCCCGCCGGCTCAGGCCCAAGTCCAGTCTCAGTCAGCCGGGCGGCCTGCGGCCCGTCATCACGCCGGGCATCCCGATGCGGGGAACCAAAGGGCAGGGGCTTCGGGCTTCGGTCAACGGGCACCGTCTCGCTGACGCATCCCTTCCGATCACGTCAGCCGGTCAGTGACGTCGATCGAGTCTTCCGGATCAGTCGGGCCGAGAGCCAACGCTGAACGGGAAGTTCGATCGCGAGGTGGAAGAGGATCGCCGTTGCGATCGCGGCTGCGAGGAGCAAAACGTAGCTTGCTGCCATCCCGGCGATCCCCAGTTTCTTCATGCCGCACGCCAACGCCACCTTGCAGCCGACGCTGAACAAGGGGTAGTGGATCAGGTAGAGGACGTACGACGCCGCACCGATCAGTTGGAGCGCGCGGCCGCCGC
>CANGGC010000045.1 GCA_947453125.1 Planctomycetaceae bacterium
GTGCCCCACTCGTCGGGGATCTTGTACTTGCGACGGTAGATGATCGCCCGTTCGTTCATCCAACTGCCGAAGACGGCCGTGATGGCGCCGATGAGCTGCTCGAAGGGGTCCTGCGGGAAGGTCTTCCCGGTACGCTCCTTGATGAGCTTCTGGAAGCGGCTGATGAGATCCTTGAGGTGATCCTCGGTGAGCGCGGTGTCTTCCTCGACGTGGGTCTGGTGCTTGACCTTCTCCATCACCTCTTCGAACGGGTCGTGCTCGTTCTCGTGGCGCTTTTGCACCCCCATGACGACGTCGCCGTACATCTGGATGAAGCGGCGGTAGGAGTCGAAGGCGAAGCGACCGTTGCCGGTGGCCTTTTTAAGCCCCTCGACGGTCTTGTCGTTGAGGCCGAGGTTGAGGATCGTGTCCATCATGCCCGGCATGCTGTCGCGGGCACCGGAGCGGACGCTGACGAGCAGCGCGTTGGCCGGGTCTCCGAACTTCTTCCCGGTCTCCTTCTCGAGCATCTTCACGTAGTGGGCGATCTCCTCCTCGAGCCCCTTGGGAAACTTCTTCCCCGAGGTGTAGTAGTCGATGCACATCTGCGTCGTGATCGTGAATCCCGGGGGAACCGGAAGCCCGATCTTCGTCATCTGCGCGAGGTTGGCCCCCTTGCCACCGATGATCGCCTTCATGGTGCCGTCGCCGTCGCACCGGTCGGCGCCGAAGTAATAGATCATCCGCCCTGGCTTGGACGCGGCGGGCTTCTTGGCGGCGGACTTCTTCGCGGACGATTTGGCCATAGGGGCGACGTGACCTTTCGAGGAGGGAAAAACCTGCGGGAAAAAGGGTCTAAGCCGCGTCGAATCTACGTTCACGTTTCCTGGGCGTCAACGCGGCGCCCCGGCGGGATGGCGGCCGGGGGGCGAGAGGGCTTTTGCCGCGGCAAACGGCCAGTTTTCTCCCCGGGCTCGAGGAGGCCAGCAGGGAGCCCGCAGGAGGGGGGATCGCGGCTTTCCGGGCGGCCGGCCCGCCGGGGCTGCGGCCATTTCTTCCCGGTCAGAGGCCGGTCAGCCCCCCTGCCCCGCCGCGTCGGCACGGCGGATCGCCTCCTCCACCATCCCGGCCGTTACTGGGAACGGCTCGTTGTGCGTTACCTCCCCCGGCTGCACCGCACGCTCCGCGATCCGGCGGAGCATTGCCCCGTCGATTGCGCCGAGGCCGATCTGTCGGAGCGTCACCGGCAATCCAACCGATCGGCAGAAGGCGAGGACCTCGTCGATCTCTCCGGCCGGCGCATCCTCGAGGCAGAGCTGCGCGAGCGTCCCGAAGGCGACCTTCTCCCCATGAAGCGCGATGTGGCACCCTGGGGCCACCGTCAATCCGTTGTGGATTCCATGGGCCGCCGCCAGCCCTGCCGACTCGAAGCCGAGCCCCGAGAGGAGCGTGTTGGCCTCCACGATCCGCTCGAAGGCCCCCCGAGCTCCGGCGTCGAGCGTGCCGGCGCCATCGAGTTGCCCTGCTCGGTGGGCCGCCAGCGCCAAGGCTCCATCCGCCCGCAGCGTCCTCCAGCAGAGCTCGGCAAGGGCCAGCGCCGCGCGGGTCGTCGTTCCGCCACGGCTGTGGATCGCTCCCGAACGGGCGCAGGCCCGGGCCTCAAACCAGGTCGACAGCGCATCCCCCATCCCCGCGACGAGGTAGCGGTCGGGCGCGGCGAGGATGACGTCGGTGTCGACGAGGACGAGAGCGGGGTTTTGCGGATGGAGCCGCACCTCCTCAACAACGCCCGCGTCGCTGTAGACGACGGAGATCGCGCTGGTCGGTGCGTCGGTCGACGCGATCGTCGGCAGGGAGACGATGTCGAGCTCGAGTTCTGCGGCCACCGCGCGGGCCGTGTCGATCGCCTTCCCGCCTCCTGCCCCGACGATCGTCTGCGCCGAGAGGCGCCTTGCCACATCGGCCACGGCGGCGATCTCGCGCCGGGAACATTCGCCGCCGAAGGGGTGGATGGCAGGGGCGAAGCCGGCGCGCTCGAGCGACTGTTCCCAGATCGCACCGAGCCTCCGGATCGCCGAGGCACCGGCGAGGACGAGCACCGGCCCTCCGAGCCCGAGCCGCGTCATCTCGTCCCCGAGCGTGGCCGCCACCCCCGGCCCCTGCACGTATCGCGCCGGCCCTGCAAACACCTCAGCCATGGTCAGGCTCCTGGAGTACCTTGGACACGTGCCGTTGCGGATTCGTCAGCTCATCGCCAGGGGATTCATCCATCGTAGGCCCGTAAATCTGGCGAAATCGGTGTCGTTGGAATGGACCGTGGCCTGCATCTCCACGGCGATCGCGGCGATGTGGGCATCGGTCATCAAGGGCGAGACCAGCGTCCCTGATTGGGCGAACGACGCGAGGATATCGAGATGCCTTGGGCCTGGCTGAATGGGATCGACCGAGGGCAGGGCCAGCCACGACCGGACATGGGTCAGTGCCAAGCTCGGCGGCATCGGCTCTGTCATGACACTGCGGCTGGTCATGATGCGGAGGAACCCGACCGACACGACCCAGGGAATGCCGACGGGCTCGCGGCGACCGAGCAATCCCTCCCACCAGGCGCGGGCTCGGGGGTGGTGCGGGGCTTTCGAGTCGTAGGCATACACGAGCAGGTTGACATCCGGGACGATCATGACGCGGATCAGCCAGAAGAGTGGAAGCGGAGAAAGTCCTCGGTTTCGAGGTCGTCGACGAGCCGATTCAGTCCGGCCGCATCGATGCCGGGCCGCAGTCCGCAGGCCTGCGGTTCAACGACGAAGGGGGTCGGCGCGGCGTCGGGACGATCCCCCAAGGAAATCCCACGGCGGATGGCGTCGTTGACGACCTCCTTGAAGCTCACGCCCAGCCGCCGGGCGAGCTTTGCGAGCTCCTTGGCGAGATCGTCGTCGAGGGTCAGCGTGGTGCGCATCGCGCTTTGGCTCTCGGGAAACGCGGAAAACGACCATCGGCATCTTGATGCCTTGGCGATTGAGCGTCAAGATACAGTTGGGAGAGGAGACGCTGTGGAGAGACCGTGGCAGGATCGCCGGGCAGGCCTTCTCACTCCGACGTGCCGAGCCAGCGGTCGATGATCGTGTCGATCGCGCCATCCTCGCGCATCGAGAGGATCACGGCGTTGAGCCGCTCGCGGAGCGGGCTCCCCGCGGGGAGCACCAGCCCGAAATCGAACGACTCAAACACCGGCCCGACGAGCCGGTAGTTCGACCGGTCCGGCCGGGAGATCGCATTCCGGAGGGTCTGGTTCTCGAAGATGACCGCGTCCACCTCCCCGGCATCGGCGGCCGTAAACACGTCGTCAAGCGTGCGGAGCTCCACCGGGATCCCTCCCCGCGCCCGGATCGCCTGCCCCGCGACGCCGTTGGCCTGCGTGCCGATCACGCGGCCGGCCATGTCGCGCGGCCCATGGATTGTCCCCCCGATCCGTTCGGCCGTGAGCGTCGCCGCCAGGCTCCCGGTGAACAGCGCGATCAGCACCGTGCCGACGAGCATCCACGCCGTAGCCAGGATCCGCCCCGGCACCGTGTCGACATGCTTGTCGTCGCAGCCACTGGCGATCAGCGTGCTGATCCCCCACCATGTTCCCTCCCACACCCCGTGCCGCCAGTCACGTGGGAAACTCTTTTCGTTGACGCCGCGCTCCAACCACCAGAGCACATGCCCGACGAGCACCGTCAGCAAGACGAGCCCGGCAAGCAACTGCAACGCCCCGCGTGTGAGGAGGATCGAGAGCGGGCCGAAATAGGAATCATCGTCGGTCTTCGGGACCGCGATCCGCAGTCCCGAATGGAACACCGAGTGGGTGAAGTCAAACTCATCCTCCCGCTCGCGCGTCATCGCCACCGGCCCGAGGAACAGATCGACCTTCCCCTCCCGCACCCCCTCGAGCCCCTCGGCGATCGAATCGGTGACGACGTATTCGGTGCCCACGCCGAGGCGGAGCGACATGTCGTCCCACATGTCGACCGATGGCCCTGTCGGTTTGCCATCGGTGATCCCGAGCGTCACGCCCACCGGCGCGACGCCGACCCGGAGCGTTTCCGCAGCGGAGACCGAGTCGCCTTCACCACCGGCCAGACACGCCGCAAAAAAGAGCGTGGTCATGGCGGCTCCGCGCCGCCCCCATGTCGCCGCAGCCACGAGCAGTCCTCCGAGAGTGAGCAATCCAAACGCCGCCGGCAGCACGCCGGCCGGGAGTGTCGTCGAGGCCCCGGTGGCGAGCGCCTCCATGCCCCCCTCAGCCACACCCCCGCCGGCGAGCGCCAGGAGGAGCAGCGGCATCGTGTTGTGGACGGAGTGGAGCACGATCGCCGGGAGGATGCTTCCCGTGGCGACACGCAGCACGCCAGCCACGATCCCGAGTGAAAAGGTCGCCGGCATCCGCTCCGGGAGAAGGTGGGCCGCGGCGAACAGCGCCGCCTGCACGACGACCGCGGCCGCGAGCCGCTTCCGCGTCGGGCGTTCGCCGGAGAGCGCCGAGAGGAGCCAGCCACGGAAGAGCAGTTCCTCGGCCACCGGCGGAAGGAGCGCCATGAGCGTCCAGGAAACCCACCACGGATGCCGCTGAATGAGGCCGATGAGCCGCTCGGAAAGGCTGCGGATGGCCGGCGAGACCTCCGTCCCCTGCAGCGCGAGCATCACCGCGGCGGAGACGATGAACAATCCCGCTCCGAGGCTCGCCGCCCCCAGGGCCGCCGCCATGGCCCGGCCTGCCGAGCGGGGAAGGCCAAGGCCGAGCGTCCGCACGACATCAACCCGCTGCCAGGCGAGCATCACCAGCAGTGGCAGGACCACCGCCACGCCCTGATGGATCGGGATGCCCATGAGGAGGTTTTCCGGTGTGAGGGCTTGGACATACCAGAGGGCCGCTAGCCCCACCACGACCGGAATGATCCCCTGGGGGATGGTCGGGACGACGCGCGGGGCCGGCCGGGCGAGGACCCCGGCAGCGGCATCGGGGCCGCGGAAGAGGATCTCCTCGTCGGTGAGCAGGTGCGCGGTGCCGCGCAGCAGCAGCGCCGTCAGGACGGCCGATGAGAGGAGCGTGAGGAGGAGGGGGAGGAGCGCCTGGATGATCCCTCCCCCGCTGTGATCCGGCGTGCCTGTGAGGATGTCGCGGGCCACCATCACCTGCCCCGTGAACGGCACCAAGGCCAGGGGGCCGTCGCCGCGGAGCCCCGGCACGAGTGCCGTGCCGGCCAGCGCCGCCACGAGGAGGATCACCGGCGTGAGGGTGTTCTGCGCTTCCTTGCCACTCTTCGACGCCGTCGTCACCGCCAGGCAGGTCGCTGCGGCGAGCGCCGCCAAGCCGACGAACGCGATCACCGTCACCACCGCCCCGGCGCCGAGGGCCGGGAGGCGCGACGCCGCGCCGGGGGGGAGGAAGCGGAGGCCGACGGCACTGGTCAGGGCGATCGAGACGCAGTTGGCCGCGAGGGTGGCGAGGGTCACGGCGTAGACGGCGAGGAACTTCCCGAACACGATGCTGCCGGTGCTGCACGGGGCCATGAGGAGCGTCTCGATCGTTCCCCGCTCCTTCTCGCCGGCGATCGCGTCGATGGCCGGATAGAAGGCGCCGGTCATCGTCAGGACTGCGAGGAGGACGAGGATCGACGCGGTCAGGGCGGGGAGGATCTGCTCGGTGGCCACCGTCGGGGAGCCGGCCGTCTCCCCGAGATAGTGGAGGCGGATCGGCTGGAGAAGGCTCTCCGGCAATCCGGCCCGGCTCACCCGGCCGGTGCGGATCGCCTCGGCGACGCCGCGGATCACCCCCTCGAACTGCTCGCGCGAACGCCCGATCGGGCGCCGCGAGGGGAAGCGGACGTCGAGGTCGACCGTCCCTTGGGCATCGAGGGCCGCAACGATTCCGGCCGGGGCATCGACCCACACGTCGGCCGCGCCATCCTCGACCGCGGCGATCGCGGTTTCCGGCTCGCCATGGAGAAACGAGGTGCTCGAAGGCCAGGAGGCGTCTCCAGGGCCGGCCGGCTTCCCCCCCTTCACTACCCGATCGATTCGGGCGGCCAGTGCCCCGGCATCTTCGCCACTCATCGCCACGGTGAGCGGCGTCGGCGCGGCACGGGCCTCGAGATCAGTGACCGCGGTGCGGACCCCGAGGGCACTGGAAAGCGCGACCAGCGGGTAGGTGACCATCGGGAGGAGCAGCGTGACAAACAGCGTCCTCCGGTCGCGGACGAACTCCAGCAGGTCGCGCCGGGCGATCGCCACGGCCGCGCCGAGGGGCGTGTTCACGGCAGCGTCGGGGATGGAGGATGGCGCGGTCATTCGGCTCGTGCCTCTCCGATGGCCGCGAAGAACGCCTCCTCGAGGCCGCCGGACTGTCCCACAAAGGCGTCGCGCGTCCCCGCGGCGACCACCCGGCCGCCGTGGATGAGAACGAACCTGTCGCAGCGGTTCTCGATCTCGTGGAGCCGGTGGCTGGAAAGGAGGATCGCCCGGCCGTTGCCGCGGAGATCGGCGAGGAAAGAAAGCAGGTCGCGGGCCCCGAGGACATCGAGGGCGTTGGTCGGCTCGTCGAGGACGAGCGCCGGCGGATCGTGAACGAGCGCCCGGCCGACGCTGACGCGCTGCCGCTGCCCCGACGAGAGCCGGCCGGCGGGACGATCGGCGCACCGCGCCAGATCGAGGACATCGATGAGCTGGGCGACCCGGGCCTCGAGGGCGTCGCCACGGAGGCCGTGGAGCGCACCGAAGGAATGAAGGATCTCGCGGGCCGAGAGCCGGTCGGGGACACCGGTGGTGGCCGAGACGTAGCCGAGCCGGCGGCGGGCCCCGACGGGGTCGGTGGCAACGTCACAGCCCTCGACCCGGGCCGTGCCGGAGGTCGGGGTGAGAAGCGTGGCGAGCATCCGCAGGGTCGTCGTCTTGCCGGCGCCGTTGGCGCCGAGGAGCCCGACCATCTCGCCGGGATTGACGGTGAACGACACCCCGTCGACGGCGCGCACGATCTCCCCCGCGGAGGAACGGTAGTGTTTGACCAGATCCTCGACCTCGATCATGTCAGCTCTCCTCGCTCGGGGGGAACTGCCGCCATTCGAGGATCGCCACCGCGATGGCGAGGTAGACCACCGCGAGGAGGAGCACCGCGGCCACCTGGGCCGAGGGGGGACGGTCGTCGATGAGGAGCTGGAGCTCGGGGGCGAGCGTACGCCGCCAGTCCATGAAGCGGACCAGGAGGGTGTGGAGGCGGAGCGAGACGGTGAGCTGGTTGACCACCGCTGGGATCAGGCCAGCGAGGTATTCCACCACCAGCGCCACGCCGACACTGGCGACGAGCGACCGTTTGGGGACGATCACTGCCGGGAGCGCGAACAGCGCCGCCCGGCCAATGCACGACAGACAGACGAGGATCGCGAACGGGCCGAGGAGGCTCCAGCCGTTGCTGATCACGCCGGTCAGGAGGGCGAGGAGCAGCCCGGAGAGTGCCACCGCGCCGGTCCAGAGCACGGCGGCCAGCCACGTTCCCAGGAGGAGCGCCCGCCGGCCGCCGGGGCGGACGGCGACATGGACCCACGTGCCCCGCTCGAGCTCGTCGGCGACGGCCGGGGAGATCGTGACGAGCAAACCGAGCATGCAGACCGCCTCGGGCACCAGCGCATAGAGGAGGATCGCTCCGAGATCGCGCTCGAGCGAAGCGTCACGGGCCTTCGCCGCCGCCAGGAGCACGGCGGTGGGGAAGATGACACCGATCGCCGCCAGGGCGAGCCGGGGGGGCGTGAGAAGCCGATCGATTTGGAAACGGGCCACCGCCACGATCGCCGCCAGGGCGGGGAGAGGGGGCGATTCGCCCGGTGCTCGGTCGGGTGAGAGGCGTTGGCCGGTCATGGCGTCACCCCACGGTGGAGCTGCACGAGCCGGCCGAAGATCCCCTCGAGCGACCGGTCGCCCGGGACGAGCTCACGGACGAGGATCCCCTCGCTGATCGCCGCTTCTCCGATCCGTTCCGCCAGGAGGCGCGGGGCCCGCGTGTCGACGATGAAGGTGTCGTTGCCGACGAACCGGACCGCTTCCGCCTCGGGGCATCCGCAGGCCAGCTCCGCCAGCCTGCGCGGCGCGGACGACACGACGCGCACCTCCGAGGGGAGCGTGTCGATGAGATCGCGGATCTCGTGGACGGTGCCGCTGGCGACGAGCCTTCCGCCGAGGATCACGGCCAGCCCCGCCTGGAGCGCCTCCACCTCGTGGAGGAGATGGCTGGCCACCAGCAGGCTCCGCGACCGCGCCCAGGTGCGCACCAGTGACACCAGCTCGTGGCGGGCAACCGGATCGAGGCCGTCGAACGGCTCGTCGAGGACGAGAAGATCGGGATCGTGGGCGATGGCACCGGCGAGCTTGGCGCGTTGCCGCATCCCCTTCGACAACGTCGACAGCGGCCTCCTGGCCGCCTCGCCGAGGCCCACCTGCTCGAGGGTGCTGTCGGCACGCTTCAAGCTTGCAGCCGGAGTGAAGCCCGAGAGTTGCACGAGGTAGCGGACCCATTCCCGTGGCGTGGCGGAGCGTTCCGTGAGATCGGAGGCCGGGCAGTAGCCGATCCGCCGCAGCACCCGGGCATTGAAGAAGGGACGCTCCCCGAAGACGCGCACCCGGCCGATCGAGGGGCGGAGCTGCCCGGTGACGAGGCCGAGAAACGTCGTCTTGCCGGCGCCGTTGGGGCCGAGGAGCCCGTAGGCGCCCGCGCCGAGCTCGACCGTGACATCGTTGACGCCGATGACGGAGCCGTAGAGCTTGGTGACGTGGGTCAGGGAGATCATGCGGGCGGGGCTTGCGGGGAGGCGCTGGCTGGGAGCAGATCAGACGCGGGCGGGGGCGTCGACGCGCCACCAGAGGACGATGGCCGAGACGATCGACACGAGGCTCAGCGAGAGCAGGGGGGGGAAGATCGCCTGCCAGCGACGCTCGATGCCGAACACCCAGGCCTGGATGACCCCGAGGGAATGATAGGGGGAGATCCAGGCCCAGCGGTCGATGGTGTCGTCGATCCCGGTGGCCCGGGAGAGCCAGCGGAACTGGCGGACGTTGAGCGGCGGACCGTTGCGGGGCCCGCGCCCCTCGAGGAGATCGGCGAGGTTCTCCCCGATCGTCCCACGTGGCGCCCTCGAGCGGACGTTGCCACGGCTCGATCGCACGGGGCCATCCTCGACCGAGAATCCACCGTCGGACGCTCTCGAGGGATCCGCAGTTTGAGCATTCTCGCTCATCAGCATCTCCTCGTGCGCCCGCTGCATCATGTCGGCGGTTGTCAGCGACGCGTGGGCGATCCAGCAGGCGGCCCAGGTGGCAAACCAGGCGAAGCTCGCGATCCGGCTCTCGGCGGTGAGCGA
>CANGGC010000046.1 GCA_947453125.1 Planctomycetaceae bacterium
TCGACCAGCGTCCGCAGCCTCGTGAAGGCCCCGACGTCGTCGAAGTCGCCGGCCAGATAGTGGATCCGCGATTCGAGCCAGCTCCACCGCTCTTGGTCGAGGTTCGGACGCGTGCAGAACTTCGCGATGTCAGTGCGCAACCGCGCGCGGAAATCCTCCGTCGACAGTTCGTCGCGCCCCATGCCGACGACGGCAAAACCCTCGGGAAGGAGCCGATCGCAGGCGAGGTTCAAAAGCGCTGGCATGAGCAGGCGCTTCGTGAGATCGCCGGAGGCACCGAGGATCACGAGCACGCCAGCGGCGGCTGGCTGGGCGGCAGACGTAGCCGCAGGGCGGACGGTCATGGTTGAATCCAGGGGAGCGGCGCGGAGGGGGAACGGCAACACGCCGGACCACCCAGAGCCATGATGGGGCTCTTCACTCGACGTAGATCGGATTGGCGAGCACCCAGGGGAGCGGCCGGCCGGCGACGTCGAGCCACAGCTCAACGCGGTGATTGCCCGGCGCGGTGGGCACGTATTCGAGGGCCGCGCCGTCGGCCTCGTGGACGAGCTCGCCACGATTGAACACCTTCCAGTGGCCCGGGAGCGGCGCCCGGCCACGGAGGACCGGCGAGCCCGAAAGCGCCACATGGCTCCCCATTTCGTGACGGATCTTTCCTTCCTCGGCCTGGAAGTCGAAGCCGCGGGCGTCGGCGATCCAATCGAAGGCGACGAACGCCCGCCCCTTCACGAGGCCCTCCTGGATCGCATCGCGCGACAGCTCGGCGGCCAACACGTGCGTGCCGACATGCCGGAGACTCTGCTCGTAGGGGTCGAGTTGGAGCTTGAAGACGAGGTCGCCAGGCTTCGCGTCGGCGGGAATCGGCGTGAACGCTGCGACGACGGCCCGATCGAGCACCGTCAGCTCCTCGTCGAGGGCGTCAGCAATGCGCACTTTGTCCCCCTCCAGGAGCGTGATCCGCAGGCCGACGTTCTCGTGGGCGTCATTGCCCGAGACGCCGGTGTGAGGATAAACGGCGCAGAGCTCGTCGAAGCGCTTCAGGTAGTCGCTCGGCGGATCGAAGATCGCCGCGAGCGCCTCTTGCGGATAGGCGTCGAGCACCTTCTTCACCTGGACGAGCCAAAGCGGATTTCTCATCATCGCGTAGAGGCGGGTCTCCTCCTTGGCGTCGGCGTGGGTGTTGTAGATCTCGGAGCCGGTGAGGCTGTCGAGGTTCCAGTCCATCCGTTCCTCGAGGTGGCAAAGAAACGTCATCCCGTCACCCGCCCGCACGCGACGAACGAGATCCTGCGCCTCGAGCGCGTCGTGCTCGGGCACGCTCGCGCGGGGGTAGACGAGCATCCCCTTCGTCTCCGCTCCCGGCACGAGGAGCACGCCGTCGACGAGCCCGGTGTGGCCGTCGGTGACGAACTCGTAGTGCGCCGCCGGATGCTCGGTGAAGAGCAGCGCGTCGGTGCCAGCCCGCTTGGCGGCCGCCACGATGCTCTCGATCTTCCCCCGGCTGTCGTGCGAAAACGCAGAGTGGACGTGAAGATTGCACCGGTATTCACGGAGCCCCCCGGTGCGCTCCACCGGCTTCCGCGCTGCGGCAAACGTCTCAACCGCCTCATGGACCTTTGCCACACGTTCGGGCGCCAGCCGATCGATCGCATCCTCGGCTCCGACCGAGCCCGCCACGATCGCCACCGCCAGCGCTACGATCGCCCCCCAGCCGACTCGACTGCCTGCCATTGAAGAGACTCCTTGGCTGCCCCGGATCATCCTCATTCCGCTTCCGCCGCAGCGATCGCCGCATCATAGAAGGCCCGGGCCTCGTCGTAAGCCGCCGCGGCCGCCCCACGTTCCGGCTCACGGATCTGCCCCATTTTTGCCTTCCAGCAAACATCGACCGCCTCCCGGCACCACCGCGCGCTTCTGCGGCTGGCCCGGACCGGCTTGTCGGCCACCTCCACCCACACGGGGTTTGTGTGAACGCTCGGGAAGATCCGGATCGCCACCCAGCTCGACCGCTCGATCGCGACGCGAAAGCCGAGCTCCTCGACGTGGCCGTCGGCTTCGATCATCCGCGTCAGCACCGGCTCGCCGTTGACGATCACCTCCACCGGCACCTGCCGCGACGCGCCGACCCGGGCACGCTCGAGATGCCAATAGGGCTTGTCGTCGAGGCGCCGGGAACGGATTGCCTCCGTTGCCGGCGTCGGTTCCGCGTCGGCCAAGAGGGCCGCGACGTCGCAGGCCACCGTCACCGTGCCGGGCTTGTCGAGGACGCGCGTGCTCAGCTTGCCGCCATCCCCCGGCCCCCCCACCGCCACGTGATCGACGCCGAACTCGAGGACGTGCGAGAGGCCGTCGCCACAGTAGCTGCGGCCATCCTTGACCCCCTTCACCCAGGCATCGAAATCGAGCGGTTGCCCCTCGTCGAGCTTCACGTAGATCCGCCCCAGTCCCACCCGGTCGCCGTAGATGCAGGGGAAGTCGGTCTCGCCGCTAATCCTCGGCGTGAGGCCGCAATTGAGAGTGTGATACCAGACGTTGAGCTCCCACACCGCCGGCGTGTCGACGGCCGAGAGAAAATCGCACACTCCGGTCGCCGCCGTGACGACATATTCATTGGCGCCGATCCCGTCGAAGCGGGGCATGGCGAAGTCGGGAAGCTTCGCGGCGGCCTTTCCCGGCCAATCGCTTGCCGGCCGCTGGCCGCGGAACTCGCGGCCTCCCCCCGGCAGCACGTCGGGGAGTTCGAGTCCCCAGCCGGAATGGCTGTAGCCGACAACGCCCCCCTGCTCCCGCCCCCAGGCGAGGACCGGCTGCGTCCAACTCGGCCACTCCTCGATGAGCGTCGTGCCAGGATAGTCGTCCTCGGTAAGTCGGAGAAGGCAGAGGTGGCCGGCGTGCGACGACGGGAAGCCACTCACCTCGACGTCGTAGCGCATCAGCGACTCCGGCGTCGAAAGGGCCGACGGCTTCCCCTCGAAGTGCTGCTTCTGGACATACCAACACGGCCCCCAGGAGAGGACGCAGCCGACGTCGAGATTCTCGCCGACGATGTGACGCATCATGTCGGCCGGGCCGACGCCGGCGGTGGGGTTTTCATAGTGGGCGCAGCCGGCGGCGTGGACGTGGTGGTCGCCGGAGAACCAGCGCCGCTGCGACGGCTGGATCCAGCGTTCGAGGCGGAAATCTTCGCGGTGCGTTGCCACGCCGGCAGGGATCGTGATCGTCGCCCGCTTCACCCGGTATTCGGGGCCACGGGAGAGCTCAACGGAGTAATCACCGGAGGGAAGAGCGATCGTCTCGCCGTCGGCCCGGTAGACCTGATCGTGGAAAAAGAAGTCGGGGGCGAGACGACGGGCCGGATTGGGATGGACGCGGCCGAGCCGATCGCGGAACACGAATGACGCGGTCGTCGGCGCGCCGTCGTGGTCACGGACGCCAAGGGTCACCGCCACCGCAGGAAGACACTCAAAGAGGATCGGGACGGTGGCCCGGAAGCCGAGATCCTGCGTCCCCTGGCCGACGTTGAATCCGAGCGTCGCCTCGCGCTTCCCGGCGTCGCGGGCATGGAGCTGAAGAATGCGGTATTCGAGGGCGAGCCCCGACAGCTCGTCTTTTAGAGGCTGCGACGTGAAGAACGTGGCATCCAGCCAGCGGTCGGCCGATTCCTCGGGAGAGACTTCGATCCGCGGATCGGGGCTGCCGCTGCTCCGCTTCACCATCGGCTTCAGCTGCGGCCCCTCGACCCGCATCGGCGCTGTGATCCCGGCGAGGTTGTGAACCTTGACGAGGAACGTCCGCCAGCCCTGCTCGACGAGCTCCTTCGCGGCCGGTCCCTCGACCACCGACACCCGGCTCTCGGCGTTGATCGTCACCCCCGCCACGCAGAGCGGATCGAGGATCGACTGGATCGCGGCAGTCGCGTGCCCAGCGTCCCCTCCCTTCCCCGCCGCCTGGAGCGCCTCCTTCGTCGCGGCCGGCAACGGGGCGCCGACGACGTCGAGGGCCTCAACGAGCCGCCCCGTCGCCGCCAGGAGTGGCTGGAGCTCGACCGCCTCGACGCGCGGAAGCTCGGCAGCCCCCGCGCCCCCGCCGGCAACCAGGCCCGCCACGACCGCCAGGATCGATTGGATTCCCCACCATCGAATGAACCGTCGCATCTGCAGCATGAGAAGCTCCCCTGAGCATGGCATCCGTCCGGGTCCCGTGGTCCCGGTCCCCCCGGAAAGGGACCGATTCTAACGCTCCCGGGAAAAAGCCCCTCGGCCCCTCACGACGCCGCCGATTTCGTTTATCCTGTCGCCGGGCTCTGGGTGCGAAAGTCGAGGGAGTTGTGCAGTGAACATGTCACGGCCGTGGTTTCGCTCCAGTCCGTTGCTCCGCGCGGTCGCGCTGTTCGTGCTCGCCCTGTCAACTGCCGCCGCAGAGCCGGTCCTCGAGGCACCCGTCGCCGCCCCCGCCGAAGAAGCCGGCATGGTGCGTCTCTTCAATGGCAGGGATCTCGATGGCTGGTCGGGCGATCCGCGGCTGTGGAGCGTGCGCGACGGGGTGATCCATGGGGAGACGACCGCGGCGGCCCCGGCCGAGGGGAACACCTTTCTCCTCTGGCAGGGGGGCGTGACGGAGAACTTCGAGTTGCGGATCTCCTTCCGCTGTACCGCCGACAACAACTCCGGGATCCAGTACCGCTCCCGTCACATCACCGAGCCCACGGAGCGCAACGCCTGGGTCGTGCGTGGCTACCAGCACGAACTGCGCAACGAATCGACGCTCCCCAACGTCGCCGGCTTCATCTACGACGAAGGGGGGAAACGGGGCCGGATCTGCCTCGTCGGCGAGCGCGCCCGATGGACCGGCGCTGGCAAGGTCGTCGACGCCGGGCTCATCGATCAGGCCGACTACGCAAAGCTCTTCCGGGTCGACGACTGGAACGACGTCGTCATCCGCGCCGAGGCGAACCGGATCCGTCACTTCATGAACGGCCGGCTGACGCTCGACTTCACCGACGAGGATCCCTCGCTCGCGCTCCGCTCCGGGATCCTCGCCCTCCAACTCCACGCCGGCAAGCCGATGTGGGCGGAGTTTCGCGACCTCCGCATCCGGGAGTTGCCGTAGATGTTTTTCGAGCCCACACGCTGGCCTTCAACGACAAGGTGGATGCGGCGCGCTGTCGCGCTCCTCGGCCTGGCGATCGCCGCGTCGACGCTAGCGCCGGCCGGGGCCCAGCCCCCCGGGCCTCCCCCCACATCCGCGCCGGCGGCCCAAAGCGCCGAAGCCCCGGCAGCGACGCGCCCCCCGCCCCCCCCGCCAGCCCTCGAGATCACGACGAGCTCCCTCCTCCAGCACCGGCTCGGAGAGTGGTCGACGCTCGACATCCGAGCGACGAATCCGACGTCTGAGCCAAAGGAAGCGATCGTCTCGATCCTCTTCGAAGGGGGGCAGCGGCAGTACGCGCGGAGGCTGTGGGTGCCGGCCAACGGCGATCGCACCACCTGGCTGCCGATCAAAGTGCCCGCCGAAGCGAAGACGGAGGGGGGCCTCGAATACACGAGCTTGATCCTCGAGGCGGGATCGGAGCGCGAGCTTCTCAACCGGCGTGAGGGGGAGGGGCTGACGTCGAGCGCCATCCTCCGCATCAGCACTGATCCTGTCCGCTCCGCGCTCATCATGCCCCGGCCGATGCTCAATCCGACCCTCGCGTGGGAAAGCCTCCGCAGGGAATGGCCCCAGGTTCTCGCCGCGGCGCGGACGAGCCGGAGCCTCAATCCGACCTCACCGCTGATCGTCCCCGACTTCCTCCCCCCGTGGCCGATGACCAGCCGCGGTCTCGACGTCCTCCTCCTCGCCACCGACCGGCTCGAGAACGACACCGCCGGGATGGCGATGCTCCGCGGCTGGGTCCGCGATGGCGGCCGGCTGTGGATCGCTCTCGATGCGGTGGCTCCAGAGACGGTCGAGGCGATCCTCGGCCACGACAGTGGGATCGAGGTGGTCGATCGGGTGGAGATCGACCGATTCACCGTCGAGACCCGCGACCGGGAGAACGGTATGGAGCGGACCGACGAGATCGATCTCGAGGTCCCCGTCGACATGGTCCGCGTCGTCACGTCGCACGCCGATGTCCCCTCCCGCGTCGAGGGCTGGCCGGCGGCGATCTGGGTGCCGTGTGGCCAGGGGGACGTTCTGATCACGACGATCGGTCCCCGGGCCCTCGTCCAGCCCGACGGCGTCACCGCCACCGGCGCCACGGCCACGCTCGCGACCCGCCTCCTTGCCGGTCGCCCCGATCGGCTCGATGTCGCCCGGCTTCAAGGGGGCCTGGAAAAGCAGATCGGCTATGCCACCCCCTCCCGGGCGGTCGCTGCCACGATTCTCGGCCTGTTTTGCGCCGGGCTGCTCCTCGTCGGCTGGCGGTGGGGGGCACGGCACCACCTCGATCGGCTCGCCTGGTTCGTTCCGGTGGCGAGCGTTGCGGCGGCGAGCGTTCTTGGCCTCGTCGGCGCGGCAAGCTCGCGAAACGTGGCGCCGACGATCGCCGAAGGGACGCTCCTGCGGCTCTCGCCGTCGACCGGCGAAGCGCTCCTCGACGGCGCCGCGGCCGTCTTCGATCGCGAGTCGCGAGCCACGGCCTGGACAGGCCGCGAGCGGACGTGGGTCTTCCCCGACGCCTCCCAGGGGACCAACGGGGAGCGTGTCACCTGGCTCGACGACGATCAGGAGACGACCCAAAACACGACGACGCACGCCGGCAGCGTCGACAAACTCGCCCTTCGTGGCGCGCTCGGCCTCGTCGACGGAGGGATGGTGCGCGCCCGCTTCGGCCCCGAGGGGCTCGAGGGGCGGATCGACCGCGGCACGCTCACCAATCTCAGCGATCCCGCGATCGTCGGCATGCCCGGCCCGGCGCAGGCCGTGGCCCTCGGCGAGGATGGCCGCTTCGTTGCCGGCGTCGACGGGGCGATGGCCCTGGGTCAATACAACCCCGCCTCGATCCTCACCGACGACGCCCGTTGGCGGCAGGAAGCGACACGTCGGCTCCTCCAATCTCCAGACGAATTCTTGCGCGATTCGGGGCGGCCGAAGGCCCAAGCCCCCGCGGGCATCGCCGGCGCCCTCGCCCTCCGCCGCCGACCGTGGATGCTCTTCTGGTGTGAAACGGAATCAGCACCGACCTGGGAGGCCCCCGCCGGCTTCGTCGAGCGCCAAGCGACGCTCGCGCTGTCGCCGCTCGATATCGAGCCGACCCCGTCGGGCACGCCGTTCCGAATTCCGCCCCCGTTCCTCCCCGCCCGCCCCGGAGTCACCGATCAGGGAAAGTCGAATGCCTTCGACAGCCGGCGCGGGGAATGGGTCAAGGGGCTCACCACCGCCACCGACACCCTCCTCCGCTTCCAACTCCCCGACGCTGTCCTCCCCTGCACCCTCGACCGGGGCCGGCTCACGATCCGGGTCAACGCGCCCTCGCGCGACGTCACGGTGGGGGCGTTCCGCGACGGCCAGCCGATCGTCCTCGAGCGCTTCAGCGAGCCGAACGGGGTATTCGAGATCGACCTCGCCCCCGAACACCTCGCCGTCGACGGTGGCACCATCCCGATCTCGATCGTCGTCAGCCGGACGGTGGCGGAGCGGGCCGAGGATGCCAGGGGCGAGGCCCCCGCCCTCGACAAGAAACAGTACGAGCAACAGATCGACAACTCGGTGAGCAGCACCTGGGACATCGACTACGTCCGTCTCTCCGTCGACGGCCGCACCAACTGAAGACCCGCCATGAACGCCCCCACAGACCCGGTCCTCGACATCCGCAACCTCACGAAGAAGTTCGGGGAGTTTACGGCCCTCGACAACCTCTCCCTCTCGCTCCGCCGCGGGCAGATCCTCGGCTTCATCGGCCCCAACGGCGCCGGAAAGACGACGACGATCAAGATCCTCGTCGGCGCAATGCGGCCGACGTCGGGCACGGCGACGATCGCCGGGGCCGACTGCGTCCGTGACGCGTGGCGGATCAAGCGGCTCGTCGGCTACATGCCCGACACGTTCGGCGCCTACGACAACATGCGCGTCCGCGAATACCTCGACTTCTTCGGCGCCGCCTTCGGCATCCCCCGCGGGGCACGCGCGAAGCGGATCGACGAGGTTCTCGAGACGACCGGCTCGGGCTGGATGCAGGATCGCTACGTCGAGGCCCTCTCCCACGGCATGAAGCAACGGATCGGCGTCGCCCGCACCCTCCTCCACGATCCGGAGATGCTGATCCTCGACGAGCCGGCCAACGGCCTCGATCCCCAGGCCCGCATCGAGATGCGCGACCTCCTCCTCAAGCTCGCGGGGATGGGGAAGACACTCATCGTCACCAGCCACATCCTCCCCGAGCTGTCGCGGATCTGCGATGTCGTGGCGATCATCACGCAGGGGAAGCTGCGGGCCTTCGGCACGCTCGACCAGATCATGCGCGACCTGCGGCAGAAGCGAACCTTCGAGATCCAGCTGTGCGGCCCGGCGCAGGTGGAGGGAGCGGCGGCCGCCGTCCGCGAGGCGCTCCATCAGGATGAGCGGGAGGGGGTGAAGGCCCACGCCACCGAGAGCCTCGTCCGCTTCGATACCGCCCGGAGCGACACCGAATTGGCGGCGATCCTTGCAACGCTCGTCGGGCTGAAGATCGACGTCAGCCAGTTCCGTGAGATCCCCAAGGATCTCGAGGATGCCTTCCTCTCCGTCACCCGCCGGGAGGCGCCCGCCGCATGATCCCCGTGCTCCGCCGCGAATTCCTCTGCATCCTCCGCTCCCCCCGGGCCCTCGCCGCGTTGTTGGCGGCGGCAGCGGCATTTTCGCTCCTCGTTCTCGCCCGCTGGCCCGCAGGCGGGATCGTCGACCTCTCCGGCACCGGCTCGCGCGGGGCTTTTCTCGTCTTCGCTGCGGCGTTGCTCGGCGGCGTCCTCCTCCTCGTCCCCGCCTTTCCGGCATCGAGTATCGTTCGCGAACGCAATCAGGGGACGCTCCTCCTCCTCTTCAATTCGCCGATACCGCCGATCGGGATCTACGCGGGGAAGTTCCTCGGTGTCCTCGCCTTCGCCGGCCTCGTCCTCTGCACGACGCTCCCCGCCGCGGCGGCCGTCTACGCGATGGGGGGCGTCGATCCCTGGCGGCAGATCGCGGTGCTCTACGCCGTGATTCTCGTGATGGCGATCCTCTCGATCGCCATCGGTCTCCTCGTGAGCACGCGGGCCACCTCCGCCGATGCGGCCGTCCGCGTCA
>CANGGC010000047.1 GCA_947453125.1 Planctomycetaceae bacterium
AACTTCCGCTGCGCTTCCTCGACGAGCGTGACGACGTCGCCCATCCCCAGGATCCGTCCCGCCATCCGCTCGGCGTGGAAATCCTCGAGGGCCTCGATCTGCTCGCCGGTACCGATGAACTTGATCGGCACGCCGGTGACGCTCTTTACGGAGAGCGCGGCGCCGCCGCGGGCGTCGCCGTCGAGCTTCGTCATGATCACGCCGTCGAGCTCGAGGGCGTCGTTGAAGGCCTTGGCGCTGCGGACCGCGTCTTGGCCGGTCATCGCGTCGACGACGAGATAGACCTGATCGGGGCCGACGGTGTGGTCGATGCGCTTGAGCTCGTCCATGAGCGCTTGATCGATCGCCAAGCGACCGGCGGTGTCGAGGATGACGACGCTGGCCCCCTCCTTCCGCGCCCGGGCCACGCCGGCGTTGCAGACGGCAACCGGATCGGTGACCCCGTCGGGGGTGTGGACAGGCACGCCGAGCTGGCGGCCGAGGATCGCGAGCTGCTCGATGGCAGCGGGGCGCTGGAGATCGGCCGCGACGAGCATCACGCCGCTCCCCTGCTCCTTGATCCGCTTCGCGAGCTTGGCACAGGAGGTCGTCTTGCCGGAGCCCTGCAGGCCGCAGAGCATGATCACCGTCGCCCGCCCCGATTGGAGGTGGAGCGAGTGATCGACCGGCCCCATGAGGTTGACCAGCTCTTGGTGGACAACGCCCACGAGTTGCTGGCCCGGGTCGAGGGTCTCGAGGACCTTCGCCCCGATCGCCCCCTCGACGACCTTGTCGAGGAAGGTGTCGACAACGTCATAGGCGACGTCGGCCTCGAGGAGCGCCGTGCGCACCGCGCCGAGCCCCTCGCGCATGTTCGACTCGGTCAGCTTGCCGCGGCCGCGCAGGGAGGCAAGGGCACTGGTCAGCGAGGCCGAGAGCGATTCGAACATGGCGGCTCCAGGGTGGGGTGGGAGCCGGGATTATAGGCCGGGACGGATCAGTTTCCCGTCCCCACCCCGGACACGGGCCGCCGCCGGCCCGCAGGCCCCGAAAGCGGGGGCACGGCCACGGGGATCAGTGGATCATGCCGCCGTCGTTGCAGCAGGGGGCCGCAGCCGCTCCGCCGCAGCTCTCGCAGCCATCGCCGCAGGCCGGCGCCGAGCAGGGGGCGGCCATCGGGGCGGCGTAGACCGGGGCGGGCGCGGACGACCCGCAGCCCCCCAGGCAGCCGCCGAATTCCATGAACGAGGGACGCCGCGAGGAGGAGCAGTTACTCCCTCCCATGCAGTTGCAGCCGGGAGCCGCCACGAGCCCGGTAACGATGGCCAGCAGGCAGAACGCACGAGTCATCGGATGAGTCTCCACCACGGACGAAGCGGTCCCACCCCGAAATCGCTCGGAGGGGTGCGGCGTCGGGGGACGCCGTCGGTGAAAACCTAGCTCACGGAACGGAGGCGCGACCCGGAGGAGGCGGATTCCCGTCGGCTCAAACCCCGCGCCGGATTCATCCGCTGCCGGTCGTGACGATCATGCCTTGTGCGCGGTCTGCGGGCGATACCCCCTCACCTTCCGCGGCAGAGTGACGAAGAGAGGGAAGCTGCACAGCGAGGGTCGGGGTTTCGGAGGACGTCAGCGAGCGGGACTGGGGTCCGCCTGCCGTCCACCACCCCCCCGTGCACCCAGGGACATGCGCCTCGACATTTTCACCGCCATCCGAGCCGGCGCCTCACGCCGCCGGCCCGCCTCCGTGAGGTCCACCATCGGCGCCATCGCCTGGCTCGCCGCCCTGGCGGCACTGCTGTTTCCGGCAGCGCGCGGCGACGACCTGCCATGGTGCCCGCCGCCGTCGCTCGACGAACTCAGGCCCTGCGACGAGGCCGCCGTGTCGTTCCCGGAGTCGGCCCCCTGCGTGGCCCCGGCCGACGGCGCCGACAACACCTGCTCACCCGCGGCAACATGTCGGCAGCGGGATGTGTGGTCGGTGATCACCCGCGGGCTCCCCGACATCGGCCGGATGCCGACGCACGCACATCCAGGCGTGGAACGACTCGATGCCCGCGGCTGCTGGCAGAAGACCGATCTCGGCGGGCTCCTCGAGAATCCGCGGCAGCCGCTCCTCTTCTTCATCCATGGCAATCGCTACGACCACGCCTCGGCGCGGGAGCAGGGCCTCCTCCTCGCCGCGCGGACGTGCGCCACCTGCGCCGACGCCGCCGACGTCCGGACCGTGATCTTCTCCTGGCCGAGCGACAAGCAGGGGATCCTCCTCCGCGACAGCCGGGCGAAGTACGAACGGGCCGTCACCGAAGGGCACTACCTCGCTTGGCTCCTCTCGCAGGTGGAACCCGACCGGCCGGTGGCGATCGTCGGCTACAGCTACGGTTCGCTCGTTGCCCTCGAGGCCCTCGAGGATCTCGTCCACGCCGAGGCCGCCGGACGGAGCGAGGTCCAGACCTGGACCAACCGCACCGCTCCGCTCCATGTTGTCTTGGTCGCAGCGGCAGTCCGCCAGGATGCCTTCGCCCCGCGCGGCCCCTACCGGGAAACGCTCCCCTGCATCGACCGCCTCACGGTCCTCTACAATTCCAACGACATCGCCCTGCGGTTTTTCGAGTATGTCGACCGCTCCCTGCGGACCGAAGCCCTCGGCCATGTCGGCATGCCGGCGACCTGGGTCCCCCGCGGCATCGGCTTCAGCCAGGTCGATTGCGCCGGGATCGTCGGCCCCAGCCACCGCTTCAAGAACTACCTCGCCTCCTCCGCCCTGATGCGGCGGATCTGCTCCGATGCAGGTCGCGGGCTTTGCTGTGGCCCCCACGCCGGAGCGTGCCCCGCGGCGGCGGGAGCGACTGACGCCGCACACGCGCCGGTCCTCGGCGCCGCAAACGCCTGCCCTTGCGGCCATTGAGCCTGCCGGCCCCGTCGGGATGACGACGCGGCGCGGGCGTCAGGCCGCTCGGCGAACGGCGGCCTGATCGCGGAACAGCCGAGCTTCGACCATCTTCCGGGCGACCTCGCCAATCGTCGTCTCGGCGCGCCATCCGAGGCGCTCGGCCGCCCGGCCGGGATCGGCGCGGAGGCGGCGGACCTCGTCGCGCCGCAGGAACCGCTCGTCGCAAACAACGTGCCGGCGCCAATCGAGCCCGAGGCGGGCGAAGGCCTCGGCGACAAACGTCTCGAGCGCCACCGAGACTCCCGTGGCGAGGACGAGATCCTCAGGGCTCTCCGTCTGAAGCATGGCGTGCATCGCCGCGACATACTCCGGGGCCCAGCCCCAATCTCGCTCCACGGAGAGATCGCCGAGCGCGAGCGGCTGGGAATCGCCGGCCGCGATCCGACAGGCCGCGGCGGTGATTTTCTGGGTCACGAAACGCTCCGGTCGGAGCGGGCTTTCGTGGTTGGAGAGGATCCCCGTGCAGGCCCACACCCCATGGAGGCGCCGGTACTGATCGACCTGGGCGAAGGCGGCCGCCTTCGCCAGGGCATAGGGATCGCCCGGTCGGACAGCGGTCGACTCGTCGACCGGCTCGCCGGCGTTGTCGCCGAACATCGCCGTCGACCCGGCGCAAAACAGTCGCGTCGGCTGCCGCGTCACCCGAACCGCCTCGAGGAGATTCACCGTGACGCCGGCGATGCTCTGGAACGTCACGGCCGGCTGCTCGAACGACAGCGCGATCGACGACTGCCCGGAGAGGTTATAGAGTTCGTCTGGACGGACCGCCTCGAGGAGCGCGACAGCGGCATCGAGGTCGGCCGGATCGAGCGCCTTGATCGCGACACGCCGCTCGAGGCCGAGCGCGGCGAGCCCGCGCCGATCGCACCTCGCCGGATCGCGGCTGGTCCCCACGACCCGATACCCCTGTTCGAGGAGGTGCGCGGCGAGATACGCGCCGTCTTGGCCGCTGATGCCGCAGACGAGCGCCGTCAGTTGCGGTCGGTGGATACGCGCCATGGTTCGCCTTCGTGCCCTTTTGACTTGAACACCGCTGCGTCAGCTCGCCGCCTGCTGCGCCACAAACCACGCCGCTGTCTGTCTGATCCCATCCTCGAGCCCCACCTCGGGGCGCCAGCCGAGGACCATGCCGGCGCGGGAGGCATCGACGAGGTTCGAACGGAGGTCACCGGCCCGGGCAGGGCCGTGGAGTGGCGCCGGGTACGAGGTCGTCCGCCCCGCCTCCTTCATCACGCCGACGAGCCCCTGACGGATCCGGGCCTCGAGTGCGACGACGTCGGTGCCGACACCCGTGCCGATGTTGAGGCTCGTGAGTTGCCCGCGCGGAATGGCTGCGTCGGAGGCGGTCAGCGCGAGGAGGTTCGCCCGGGCGACGTCGCCGCCGTAGACGTAGTCGCGCACGTAGTGGCCGTCGCCGTTGATCGTGGCCGTCTGGCCGGCAAGATAACGCTTGAGGAAGATCGCCACCACGCCCGCCTCGCCGTGCGGATTCTGCCGCGGGCCGTAGACGTTGGCATAGCGCAAGGCCATCGCCCCTAGGCCGTGTTCGGCCGCGTAAAACTTGAGATAGCGCTCGCCGACCCACTTCGTGATTCCGTAGGGGCTGACCGGGTCGGCGGGCGTCTCCTCGGGGGCCGGGCTCGTCTGCTCTCCATAGAGAACACCCCCCGACGAGGCGAACACGACCCGTCCACACGCCTGGGCCACCGCGGCATCAAGGACGTTGATCAGGCCGATGGCATTCACCTCGGCATCGAACAGCGGCTCGCGGACCGACCGGCTCACCGACATCTGCGCCGCCTGATGGCAAACAACGTCGGGGCGGAAGACGGCGAAGGCAGCGAACACCGCGTCGCGGTCGCGGATGTCGATGACATGGAGCGGCACCGTGGCGGGGAGATTGTCGCGCGACCCGGTCGAGAGGTCGTCGATCACCCCAACCTCATGCCCAGCGGTCAGCAGCGCATCGGCAACATGACTGCCGATGAATCCAGCGCCACCCGTAACCATGACTCGCATGCTCAGGCTGCCTTCCGCTCGAGGACTTCGTCGTAGACGTCGAGGTAGCGGGCGGCAGCCCGCTCCCACGTGTACGTGGCGGCGTGAGCCACTTGAGCCGCGGCAAAACCGGGCATCGAGCGGGAGGAATCGAGTCCTTCACGCACCACCCGGAGCATAGCGTCGGGCTCGAACGTATCCCACCAACCTGCCCGGTCGCCTGCCACCTCGGGAAGACTCGTCCGCCGCGCGGCGAACACGGGCCGGCCACACTGCATCGCCTCGAGGACGGGGAATCCAAAGCCCTCGCTGAGCGAAGGAAAGAGGAACGCATCGCAGTGCTCGTAGAGCCACTGCCGGTCACCGTCGGACACCTCCCCCGGCATGAACACCCGGTCGCCCAGACCGAGCCGGGCCACCTCTTCCTCCAGGAACGCGCCGTACGGGGTCGCCTTACGCCCGGCGATCACCAGCCGCAGGTCGTTGGTCCGCGCGATCATCGCGAGGAGCACGTGGCAATTCTTGTGCGGCAGCGCCGCCCCGACGGTGAGGAGGAACGGCCCGGGCGTGAGGAAGGAAGGCCGGCCCGGGGAGGCGACGGCCGCGGGCGGCAGACCGTTGGGGACGACATGGAGGGGCTTCCCGCGGAGCTCGAGCCACTCGCGCACGTCGTCGGCGACGAACTTCGAGATCGTCACCACCGCCGCCGCCCGATCGACCTTCGCCTGCACGGCGGCGAGCTTGCGGCGGACAGCCGCCGGCCGGCTCCGGTGGCGCTCGTCGTGGAGGAAATTGAGATCGTGGATCGTGAGGACGACCGGCACGCGCGGGTCGAGCGGCAGGTATTTCGACGACTGGCTGGTGACATGCCACAGGTCGTAGCCGCCGTCGGCACGGAAGGGGCGCACCAGCGGCCTGAGGAACCGGGCGAACGACTCCTTCCGCCAGGGACTGACGTCGATGTGCTCCACGGCGCCGTCGTGGAAGTACCGTACCGTCGGCCGGCTCGCGTCGCCGCGCGGCGGAAGGAAGAGGACAGGCTCGATGCCCCGGCCGGACGCCGACAGTATCCCCTCGGCGAGATACCGGCAAAACCGCCCCAGGCCGCAGTTGGCATGCCGCACCTTCTCCAGGTCGATGACGACCCGGGGGCGTGCGGCGCGGTCGCGAAGCGTGGGTGTGCGTGGCATCAATGCGTGGGCCCGACGAGCGGGCGCGGACCGACACGCGTCTGTGTCAGTCGAATCCCGTGAAGGGGATATCGGCCGGACAAGCCCCTTGCATTGCATTCCTCCCCGACCGATCCCGAACTCGCGCGAAGACGGGCTGACGGGGCTGGCGGGGCCGCGCACGATCGATGCGCGCCGCGGCGAAGCGGGGGGAATAGGGCTGCTGGGCGGATGGCCCAAGCGCCTCGATCAGCGGAGCTCGCTTCACGCCACCCGGAATCCCGACGCCGAGCGACCGGCGGGCACCCGCTCCCCTTCGATACCGAGCGCGGCGAGGAGACCGGCGACGTAGTTCTCCATGGAGTGCTCGGTGCAGTAACGGACCCGGGTCGCCTCGTCGCGGCCATCCCCCCGCGCGAGCAGCGATCCAAGCGCCCCTGCCACCATGTCGGCGGTGAAGGTGTCGGAAACCCGGGCGACGGTCGCGGGGGCGTCGAGCGCCGCGGCGAGATCCTCGTTGGCCACCGTCGGCACCCCCGCGGCGATGCAGTCCATCAGCGCGCCCGAGATGCCGCCGAAGCGGTGCGTGCGGAGCTGAATCGCCCCGTCGGCGGCGAGGAGCCATGTTCGCCAGGTCTCGTCGTCGATCCATTCGGCTGTGAAGTGGATCGCATCTGCGGCACCGGCCTCGGCGGCACGGCGCAGGACCGGCTCGGCGGTGCGCCCCGCGTCCCCCACGAACACCAGATGCGCGTCGCGCCCGGTGGCGCGGAGCCGGGCGATCGCCTCCGCACAGACCTCCGGAGCCTTCGTGGTGTCATAGATCCCGAGGGTGGCAATCACCGTCCGCCCCTCCGGAATCCCGAGCGCTGCCCGGGCCCGCTGCCTCGATGGGGCGGCGGTCTCCCGCGGCGTGAACTCGCGGAGCAGGGCGAAGGGAAGATGGACCGCCTCCACCCCGTAGAGCCGGGCGACATGACGGGCGAGCGCCCGGCTGTGGACGAACAACGGCGCGGAAGCCCGCGCCACCTCGGAGAGGAAGAGCGTGGGGATCTCCCCCTGATGGCGCGTCCAATGCCGCACCTCGGCCTCCGTCACCGGACGACGCAATTCGGCTTCGGCGAGCGCCCGCGTCCGTTCGATGCCATGCCACCAGGCATTGAGATCGAGGAGCCGCGAGTCGTGGAGGATGCAGGGGCCGCCATGGCGGAGATGCCCGGCGAGGATCGGGGCGTGGAAGTGGGAATTGCCAAGAACCGCCACCGTGGCGTCGTAGTCGGGGCGGAGCCACGCCGCGTTGCCGATGCCGTGGAAGGCCCGCACGTGGGGGTCGTCCACCGGCTCCGGTTGATCAGTCCAGACGTCGACGTCGGCGTGCGCCGAAAGCGCCGCCACCGTGCGCCGTGTGTAGTCGGCGACACCGGAGCGATCGGGGGGGAAGGGCGAGAGCAGCGCGATGACCGGTCGCCGGGCCGCCACGGTCTTCCGTGCCCGGCGGCCATGGCCCGGCAACCGCAATTCGAGCGCCGCGGCGAACCGCTCACCCACGCGGGCCGCGGTGAATCGCTCTGGCGTCGGTTGCTGCGCCGCAACGAGCGCCTCCCGCGCCCCGGCATCGGCCATCACGGCCCTCAGCCGGGCAGCGAGATCGTCGGGAGAATCGGGGTCGAAGCGGGCGGCAGGATCGGCGACGAGCTCGCGGTGGCAGGGGATGTCGGAGGCGATCACCGGCGAGCCGCAGGCCATCGCTTCGATCACCGGCATCGAGAATCCTTCCGCCTGCGAGGCGACGACCGTCGCCTCCGCGTGCCCGTACCAGCCGGCGAGTTCGTCGTCGCTGACATGGTCGAGGAAGGTGAGGCGGACCGGACGATTCGTCGTCCGCCCCTCGGCCTTGGCGGCGATCCGCTCCACCCGTCGCCGCCAGCGGTCGGGATAGCCGCCGGCGATCACCAGGGCGGGATCGGGGCCCCCGGTCCGCCCCAACGCCGTCACCACCGTCTCGAGGTTCTTACGCGGGTCGGGCCCGCCGACGAACATGACATACTTTCCGGGGGCGGCGGCCGGCCGCGGCGCCGGGATGCCACCGGCGCGCCGGGCCGTGAACGCTCCCCGGAGGGCAACGCCGGTCACGGCCACGTTCTCGGAGTCGACTCCGAGCCTGGCGACCATTTCGTCGCCCACGGCGGTGGAGATCGGCAGGAACAACCCCGCCGCCGCCAGCCACTCAATCGCCGCCGCGTAGGAGAGCCGCGCCCCGCGGCCGGAGAGATAGCGCTCGGGGTCGATCAAGGGGATGAAGTCGTAGACCACCACGCAGGGGAGAATCTCGGGCCGGTCGAAAAACCGGGCAACCAGCCGGGTATCGTGGGTCATCGGCGAGAGCCAGAGAAACACCGCCGGCTCGCCGGCCCGCGGCGCGAAGGCGTATTGAACGCTGTCGCAGAGGGCGGAGATCTCGGCGGGGGGCGATCCCAGCGCCGCGTCCGCGAGGCCGATGATCGTCACGTCACCGCGCCGCAGGGACCGGGCGGAGGCCAGGATGAAAGCGGCGTGCGAGCCGATGCCGCGGCGTGCGAAGCCGGGATCCTGAAGGCAACGGAGGTCGGCGTAGACAAGCATCGTGGAGGCGGAGGGGTGACTTTTTCCACGGACCAGTGAGCAGCGATCAGGCCACCTTCCGCAACGGCTCCGCCTCGGCCACGACCCGGCGCGGCGACACGTCGACGAGGGCCCTCACGAGCGCCCCGAGATCGGAAGCGGGGGAGACCGCGGCGAGCAACTCGGCCGTGGAAGCGCCGCCGGCATCACCGCAGCGCAACCGCGCTCGGAGGAGGGCGACGATCAGCTCCTCGGCCTCCGGATCGCTTCCGCGGACCTTCTGCCGACGGGCACGCGGCGGACGAAGCCGCTGTCCGAGCGGACGGATCCACTGGCGTTCGAGTTCGCGAAGGCCCTCGAGAATCCGTGCGCCGATGTCGCGCGTCGCCCCCATGATCAGGCCACCATCCGGTGCTGTGGGCCGGTCACGCCACCGGCATTCCGCTCGCGCCGGGCCAGCTCGAGATCGCCGTCGACCATCATCTCGACGAGCTCCTGGAACGACACCCGCGGCGTCCAGCCGAGCTTCGTGTTGGCCTTCGTGGC
>CANGGC010000048.1 GCA_947453125.1 Planctomycetaceae bacterium
AAGATCGGCCGACTGGATCAGCGGATACCAATGGATCTGACTGTAGCCATGACGCCAGGGAAAAACGGCCGGCATGATCGCTTCGACGACGACGGCGATTAGGCCAGCCGGAAGCCAGGCCTGGAGGGGCGTGGCGCCGCAGCGGGCTGCGAAGAGAAATGGAGCGGCCAGGCGGATGGCGTCGAGGAGGATGATCGGCGCCGCGACAAGCAGGGCGATGCCGAGCGACGTGTCGAGCGAATAGGCGAGCACTTGGGGGGTCCAGTGGAATGCGATCGCGAGCGCCCCGAAGGCGGCCACGAGCGTCAAAAGCTCGCCCACCCAGCCCCTAAGGTGGCGGATGAAGAGGAGGGGAATCGCCAGGCCGATCCACTCGAAGGGCACCAATTCCTGACGCATCCAAGGGGCCGCTAGAAGACCCGAAATGACCGGAAGAGCGATCAACACCGAGGCGACGCTGGCGACGCGCTGCCGGCGACCGCTCCAGGCAAGGGCGGGAGCCGATTCATAGGTGGCGATCGCGGTCACGGGGCACTCTCGGAGAGGCGACAAGGGGGCCGGGAATATCGGGGCGCAAACCGAAAACCGGACAGGACGGGAAATGCCTTGGCATTCACCCGTCACTGCCCGGCACGATCTCACTCGAGCCCTCGGCGGCGCGAAGCCTCACAAGGCTCGATCGGCACCTCTCTGCCCGCGGAAAAAGTCATCCCTGACCTTTGTCCACGTAAGACGCCCCAAAAAAAGCGAGTTTTGTCGGGGGTGCCGGCCGCCGCATCCGGCGGCGGATCACTTGATCAACAGCCTGCTACTGCTGCTTGACCGTGGGTACAAGGTCGGTGCCACCGAGCAAGTAGGTGTAGGTCTTGCCCGCGGACACGGTGTAGGGGGCGGGTGCGCCGACGTTGTAGACGGGGCCGACGACATTACCGATCACCCACACGTTCCCCCAGCCGGGAGCCAGCTTGAATGACACGGTATTTCCGCCCGAAACGGTCTGCCCACCGGCAGCAATAAACTGTGCGGGTGTCCAAAGCCCGTTCGGAACCTGGTTCTTGGGGAGCACGATCACGCCCTGGTCGGGTTGGCCGACCTGACCGTTGTTGACCCTGATCGTGACGCTCTTCTTCGTACCGCCGCCGCCACCGGCTTCTGCGGTCGAGCCGGTCACGAAGCCGAGAGCCACCACCGCGAGCACCGCCATCAGAGTTCTACGATTCATGAGATTCCTCGAGGTTGAAGAAAGCCGCCATGCAACGCGCGCGATGCATGTTCGATTGACCACCGTACTCCTTTACACGCCGCGCGGATTCATCCGTGCGGCGTCCTGCCTCCATGTTTTGTAGATAGCTCGATCGTGCATTCGGGGCCGATCGGGCTAGTTCGTGTCCGATGCCTTCGATTCGCCGCCATCGCGGGTGCAGATCGCGGCGAGCACGTCGGGATCCATCGTTTCGTCGAGAAACGTGCAGCGGCCGTCAGCAAACGATCCGTAAGCGCCGCCGACGTGATGGCTGCGGAGGCCTTGCCCCGTCGTCGAGTTGATGAACGTGGCGTTCTGCGCGAAGGTGTTCGTGCCCCACGCCCAGACGAGATTCTCGATCCCGCTGGTGTCCGTTCCGACCGGGCTGCCACGATCGACCGCTTCACCGATGAGCAGCGTGCGGCTCAAGCCATCAATGACTTGCGACGGCGAGACGCCCCATAGGCCTGCCGATGTCGCGGCGATGATGATCCCGTTGAAGGAGGGATTCGCCGCCGGCCATTGCTGACCGGTGGGGACGATGTGGGTGCCACTGATCCCGCCGTAGTCCTGCTTCCCGGGGAAGAACACGGACCCGCTGGGGCAGATGTAGAGCGGGATCGAGTGCGACGCCGCATCGGCGTTCCCGCCGAGGGCATTCCACAACGTCCGGTAGTTGATCGAGGAAGCGATCGCCTGCTCCTCAATCTGCGGGAGGATGAATGACGACCAAGCGTGCTGCGTGCCGAACGGAAGCGACGGGCCGGCGGCAATCGCATCGACACCGGGGGGAAACGTCCGCCGCGAAGCCTCGTACGCACAGACGCCCAGTGACATCTGCTTGAGGTTGTTGCTGCACTGGAGCTTGCGGCCCGCTTCTCTCACGTGGGACACGGCCGACAGCAGGAGGCCGCTGAGCGTGCCGATGATCGCCAAGACGACGAGCAATTCCACGAGGGCAAACCCGCGCGGGTGTCGGGAGGGATCGTGGCGGGGCAGGAGTGGGCCAGTGGCGATCGCGATCACGCCAGCGGACTGGAATCGAGATTCGTGGAGGGGGAGCCGCCCCCCGGAAGAGAGTTTCGGCATCGTGTGACCGTCGCTTGCTCGTGTGGAAAGCTGTTCACCCCTTAGTTAGGCGGATGAGGACCGAAAAGCTGCCAAAGAAATGTCGCTCACTTTTTTCAGTGACCGCTCGAGCCCCCACGGAGGTGGTCGGTTGTGGCAGCGTGGGCGCCGATCGCAACAACGCGCAGGGCAAGCCGGAAGCGCTTCCGGAGAGTGACTTAGCGACAAGGAGCGAGGTGCCCGGAGTGACATGACTCCGGCGCCGTGGCGACCTCAGCGCGAGAATCTCGCCCAGAAATTGACCTTGCGACCATTGCCGATCGGCCACGACCTGTTAGAGTGCGCCGGTTGTCGACGGGTGGCGGCGGGTTGCATCCCGCAGACATCTGCTCTGACAATTGACCTCGGAAGACGAGTTGACATTTCTTCGCGTGCGAAGCGGTGTCTGAGCGTAGGCCGATCGACGATGAACGCTTCAGGTGTTCATTCGTGCGGAATCGCCAGTCGCGCCGAAGCGTTTCGGCTGCTCGTCCTGAACGGACTCCGGTCCGTCTTTCTCTTGCCGAGAGGATCCTGCCATCGATCGGGAAGATCGTCTGCGCCTGGATCTCGAAGCGAAGGAGTGCTGTATGCCCATGAATGCGACCGTGGTTGATCGGGCAGCTTTGGTCGATGCCTGCCTCGTGAAAATGCGCACCGTGGCCCGACGGATGATCGCTCGCCACCCGCAGTTGCGTCGTTGGGAAGAGTCGCACGATCTGGTGCAAAACGCCTACGTCAGGCTGCACGGCGCGATGCAGTCGCCGACGCTCGAATCCCCGCACTGTCTCGTGGCCCTGGCCGTCACGCAGCTCAATCGGGAGCTCATCGATGCGATCCGACGGAGCAAGACCCGGGTGGCCTGGGAGCAGACATCGATGGAGTCGGGAGACGGGGCTGAATCCGCCGACGACTCCCTGGAGGACTGGTCGCGGTTTCACGAGGCGATTCAGACGCTCCCCGACGGGCAGCGCGAGGCGGTGCAGCTGCTTTGGTACCTCGAGCTCGACCAGACCGAGGCTGCCGACCGGCTCGGCGTCTCGTTGCGCACCCTGCGCCGGTATTGGCACGACGGGCGGGCGACCCTGCGGAGGAAACTCCCCGACCTCATCCCCGATCTTGAAGGCCAACTGCAGGGGGTGGAGGTTGATGCCGACGTCGGCTGAGCAGGTGGGCCTCGTCAGGCTCCGCCAGCTGCAAAGTTCGCGGCTTCCGTGCCTCTGCCTCACTCCATCGCCGGCAGGGCTCCGCACGATTGCAGCGCGAGCAGTGGCAACGCCGTGCCGCTGTAGGTGATGAAGTGCCAGGTATCGGTGTTGAGGCTCCGCGTCCACCATCGGCCGCTGGCCCGCTGATTGGCCTTGAGCCACGCGATGCCACGGTTGATCCCCAAGTCGTCGGCCGACACGCCCGCTTCGCGGAGGGCGAGGATTGCGAGGCCCGTCATGTGGCCGTCGCTCGCAGGCGTCTCGAAGTCGGGCTCGGCCCTGAGCTTCTCCGCGCGGTTGCCCCTCCCCCAAGCCTCCGGCGCCGCAAAGCTCCGGATCGACCAGCCGCCATCCTCGCGCTGGTGGCGCCGGATCATTGCCACGAGATCGGCGCTGGCGGCGGCGTCGACGAGGCCCGGAAACCGCGTCGAGGCCTGGAGGAGGAGGACGCGGCCGTAGTCGTGGGGGGGAGGCGTGTCGTGGAGGTAGGTGCGAAGCCAGGCGATCCGTGACTTGAGATCGTTGTCGCTGCCAGCCTCCGTGGCCGCAAGCCACCCCGGCGCCGTCGCTGCGGCAAGCGCCGCCACCGTCGCTTCGTGGTAGGCGTCTGATTCATAGGGCGGCCAGCAGTCGAGCGTTCCCCAGGTGCCGGAATCTTCCTGGATCGCGAACATGAGGCGCAGGGCCTTGTCGGTGTCGGCCGAGAGCGAGCCGGTGACATGCCGATCCCATTCGGCCAGCCCCGCGGCGAGGTAGATCACCTGCGCCGGCTTCGTCGACTTCCGCAGGTTTTCATCTGGTTCGGAAGCAAGGCTCGTCAGTTGCTCCTTGAAGAAGCCGAGCGTCGACTCGGGGGGCGTGCCGAGAGCGGCCGAGAGGGCAGGGCGGGCGAGCATGTAGGTGCCGTTGGTGTGGCAGCTGATGCAGCGACGCTGTCCGCTCCAGGCGACGGAGCCCTGCTCGAGATGATCGATCGCCAGGGCCGTCGAGACGCTTCCCCGCCGCGGTTCGTCGGCCGTCGCCGCCGGCACCGCGATCGATTCGTAGGCGTATTGATGCGGCTCGGCGGCGGGGAGGGGCGTTGGCACGGCTGCGGAGGCGGAGAGAAGCAGCAGCCGGGCGATGGAGCTGAGCTGGCAGGCACGATGAGACGGGGCGAGAGCGATCATCGGCGGAATCCTTCCAGGCGTTGGTGGCGGCATGGCGATTTCATGGCGGCGGCAGACAGACGTGAGTGACGCCGAGACGGGAGCGGGATCGACGGGGCCGGGTTATCCGCCCGCCCGGAGGAGCGACAGGAGATCGAGGATCTCCTCCTCCTCGAGCGTGTCGAGGAGCCCCTGGGGCATCGGTGACACGGTTGCCGGATGGGAGCTTTCAATCTCGCTGCGGAGGAGCTTGAGTGATTCCCCCGAGAGCGCATCGACCTCGACGCCGATCTCCCGGTCGTTGACCATGTTCGCCCGGCCGGTCACGACCCGGCCGTCGCCGAGGACCCAGGTCGTGGCGTGATACTTGGGATCGACGACCTTCGAAGGCTCGAGGATCGACGTCAGGATCGCCCGGAGATCAAACCGCTTCCCGATCGCGGAGAGATCGGGGCCGACGGCTGATCCGGACGACCCGAGCCGATGGCACTTGAGGCACTGCGCTGCGGCCAGCGCCCGCCGGCCGGCGTCGGCATCGCGCGGGGCGAGGGCCTTGTCGAGGTGCGGGGCGAGATCGGCCTGGGTCCACTGCTTGACGACGGGGCGCGGGGGCTGGTGAGGGAGCGGCTCGCCTTCGACCACAGGCTTTGCGAGGATCGCGAGAGCCTCTGCCAGGGCGGGCCGCTCGTCGTCGCGAATCGTTGAGAGTAAATCCTTCTCCATCCGGCTGACGATCTGCCTGATGAGATGCCCACCGCGAAACTGTCGGGCCCCGGCAAACCAGTCGAGGAGCCGGCGGTGGTCCTCGATCGTCCAGGGGCCGTTGGAACGGACCATCGCGTGAACCGCGTGGATTTGATCCTCCTGGCTCGCTGCCGCGTCGAGCCGGCTGATCCCCTTCTTGATGGCGCCGGGGGCGCCTGTGGCGATGAGCAGCTCGACGAGCTCGCGCTGCACGAGCGCCGAGGGATGGCCGTCGAGCGCGGCCAGGAGCCCATGGAGATTTTTCATCTCAGGCGGAGGGATTTCGACGCCACGCGCCAGGGCGATTGAGAGGACGCGAAGCGCGAGGAGCACCGCTGACTCATCGGCGCCGATTGGGCCGGCAAGCGTCGCCCGGACGACGTCTCCCCGTTCCGCCGCCGCCGCCATCCGCACCCAGGCGAGCAATCCTTCCCCACGGGCAAGCGGCCGCTCTTCGGCTTTGATCTTCTCGCGCCACGCCGCCACCGGCTGCCGCTCCAGCGCGATCCGCGCCGCCGTCCGCAGCCAGCGGTCCTCCGATCCAAGCTCCGGCCAGAGGTTTTGAAGCGTGGCCTGATCGGCGGATGTGAGCGGCCCCCCATGAAAGGCCTCGAGCTCGCGGCGTCGGCCCCGGGCAGCCTTCGCCGCGGCGGCGACCGCGGGATCGAGGGAAGGAGAGGGGGGCACGGCGGCTGTGTCCCCGGTGAACGACACTCTGTAAAGCCCCGACTGCGAGCCGCGGCCGCCGGTGATGAACCACAGGGCGCCGTCCGGGCCGAATTGCATGTCGCAGACATTCATCGGGCTCCCCTCGGCGAAGAGCTCGTCGGTGCCGGTGTAGCTCGCCCCGTCGGGAGTGAACCAGGCGGCGAGGATCCGGCCATGCTGCCAGTCGGCCATGTAGAGGGCGTCGCGCCACTTGCCGGGGAAGCCGCCGCGGCGGCCGAAGACGACGCCAGTCGGCGAGCCGAGGCCGGTCTCGAGCGTCGCCGGGAGGCTATCAGGATAGGAGGGGGGCCAGTTGAGCGTGCTCCACCGCCAGCCATATTCGGCCCCCGAGACGACATGGCTGACGCGCGTCGGCCGATACCACGGCTGGCCGACATCCCACTCCATGTCGCTGTCCCAGGTGAACCATTCCCCATCGGCGTTCCAATCGGCGTCGACCTGATTGCGGAAGCCGCCGGCGAATACCGTCCACTCGTCTCCTTCCGGGGTGAAGCGGAGGAGGTAGCCGACCCGGTCGTCCTGGCCGCCGTCAGCCGGATCGGGGAGGAGCCGATCGGTGTGCGGATCTCGGTAGGGGGATTCGGGCGATGTCCCTTCGGGAAACGTGACGTCGTTGCCGACGATCGACCAGAGCGCTCCGTCGGGGCCGACGGTGAGCTGGTTTTGGCCATGCCCGTAGCGGCTGCGGTAGTCGAAAGATTTGAGTTTTGTGCGGTCGCGGTAGGTGCCGTCGCCATCGGCGTCGCGGAAGCGCCACAGCTCCTTCGTGTCGCAGGCGTTGACGTAGAGCGAGCCCTCATGGACGAGGACGCCGCGGCAGTGGCGGAGCGTGTCGTCAAGGCGCGTAAACGACCACTCCCCTTCGGAGGCCTCCGGTGGTGCGAGCCGGGCGACGCCGACGTCGTCGAGGCCGACGATGATCCGCCCCGCGTCATCAAAGGCCATCGAGATCCAGGAGCTCTCCGACTCCTGCGCCGAGCGGACGAGCTCCACCTTGAAGCCGGCCGGGACGGTGATCGACGTCGGGGGCGTGGCGGACCGCGGCGCGGCGATCGCCGGGGACGCGAGGATCGCCGGGGACGCGAGGATCGCGAGGCACGCGACGAGGAGGAACCGGCGGGACATGGTCGTGGCCCTCTTCATTTTCGTGGTCTTGGGAAAGTGAAAAAAAGAGGCGGCGGGTCGTGGGCCGACCCGCCGCCTCCCGTGGTGACACGTGTCGGGAGCCGATCAGGCCTTGAGGGTCTCGTCGTGGCGGCCGACGGCCGGGGGGAGATCGGCGCGGTGGACGGCATGGAGCGCTGCGATGGCGCCGGCCTTCTTTTCCGCGTCGTTGTCCTCCCACTCGATGTTGATCGCCCCGGAGTAGCCGGCCCGGTTGAGCTCGACGATCATCTCCTCGACGTTGACGCTGTCGCGTCGGCTGCCGGCGGTGACGAAGTTCCAGCCGTTGAGCTTGTGGCCCATCGGACGGTGGCCACCGAGGCGCCCGGCGCGGGTCGGGCCGTCGATGACCTGCACCCCCTTGATGTGCGCCGTGTGGATCGCGTCGCCGTACTCGCGGATGAAGGCGATCGGGCAGACGCCCTGCCAGACCATGTGGCTGGGATCGATGTTGAAGCCGACGACGTCGGTGCCGTAGCCCGCCTTGGCGAGGGCCCGGAGATAGTCGCCGGCCGACTCGATATCCCCCATCGCCCGCTCGCCCGGATGACACTCGAGATCGAACGTCACGCCGTACTTCCGGCAGGCGTCGAACACCGGGGCGAAGCGCTCGACGAGGAGCTCCAAGCTGACGTCGAGGACCTCCGGAATCGGGCAGCCACCGATCGACTTCGGCCGCGGCGGAAACTCGAAGAAGTGGCTCCAGCAATGGGCCGGCGAGCCGACGAAGCCGGGGACGGCGACGGTCCGATCCTGGAACTTGCCGAGGTAGTGGGCGAGGCGCACCGACCGGATGAGATCCTTACAGGCCTTCTCCTGCATCAGCTTCCCGACCTCGTCGGGAACGAAATAGGGATTGGTGCGCGGCGGCTCGTTGCCGGCCTTCCGCCACTTCACGTAGGCCTCGACCGGCTCGCCGCCGATGAACTGGAGCGTCTTGGCGGAGGGCTCGTCGCCGAGGACCTGCCCCTGGAGATGGGTGGCAATCGAGAAGATCTCGAGGCCGCGCTTCTTCGCCTTCTCGACCCGGCTCTTCGCATAGGCCTCGGCGCCGCTCTCGGTGTCGCATTGGGGGAGGTCGAGCTCCCACGAGGCCTCTTCCCAGCCGTCGAAGCCGTTGTTGGCGAGGAAGTCGAGCCAGGTGTCCTCTGGGATATCGCCGAACTGGCCGCGGACGAGGCCGATCTGGTGGTAGGAGTGCTTGCCGGCCCGGTGTGTCTTGGTCTGGTGAAAGCCCATGTCGTCTCCCATGCTGGCGCCGACTTCCCCGGAGCGGGGGCGGCGGTGAATTGTTCCCCTGGTCTGCCAGCCCACTTCCGACCGCGGTGCGGTGGTGGCCAACCAGACGGCCCAATCGTCGGCGGTGGCAGCGTTCCTGTAAATCCCCGCCCCTTTCCCACGGCTGCCGGCCGGGGATACAACCAGAGGGGGCGGGGCCAGGGGAGTGCGAGGGGCCCGCCCGGAGCAGCAGTTAGAGCAGCAGGAAGAGCAGCAGGAAGAGCTTGAGCAGCCGCGGGGATACCCTGGAATACAAATGGCGGGGCCTCATGGCTCCTTGGGAATGACGCCTCTCGTGGCGGTCCCCCAGGAAAGCGTCCGATCGACCCATGGCGACCCATGTTGCCCGCGGCGAGGGGAGTCGATGCGATGACGAGCGACGACACAGCGCCCGAGGGAGACGGGGCAGCGGCTTCGGCCGACTTCGCCTCTCTCTACGACAGCCTCGCCGGCCGGTTGCTGGGCGCTGCGCGGACGCTCGGCTGCACCGGCACCGAGGCGGAGGACATCGTTCACGACCTCTTCGTGCGGCTGGTGCGCTCGGGGGCCTGTCTGGGCGACGTCGACGATCCCGAGGCCTATGCCTTCACGTCGCT
>CANGGC010000049.1 GCA_947453125.1 Planctomycetaceae bacterium
CCCGGCCACCAGCTCCGACGTTCCGGGATGGCCGCGGTGGGCCTTGACGATCACCGGATTGCCGGTGCACAGGGCGCTGGCTGTGTCGCCCCCCGCTACCGAAAAGGCGAGGGGGAAGTTGCTCGATCCGAAGACGACAACCGGCCCGAGCGGCAGCTTCATGCGGCGGAGATCGGGCCGCGGCAGCGGCTGTCGGTCAGGCTGGGCCCGGTCGATCCGCGCATCGACCCACGATCCATCGCGGGCTGCCGCCGCGAACAGGCGCAATTGCCCCACCGTCCGCCCGCGTTCCCCCGTCAACCGCGCCACCGGCAGCGCCGTCTCCGCCGCCGCCCGCTCGATGAGCGCATCGCCGACCCCGAGGATCTCCTCCGCCACGCGCTCGAGGAAGGTGGCACGCTCCGCGCCGGTCATCCGCGCCAGCGGCCCGGCCGCCGCCTCGGCCGCCGCGAGGGCCTCTTCGGCGTCGATCGGGCGGGCGAGTTGGAACTTGCCGTCGAGGGGGGTGCCGTCGGCGGGGGACGAGACGGCGAATGTCCGTCCACTCTTACGCAGGGCAGCAGCGACGAAATTGAGACCGTGGAGCGGGGACATGGAGGATTCCTTCGGAACAGAGTCGGGATTGAAGGGGCATCAGACGGTGACAACCGGATTCTCGAGAACTCCGATCCCGTCGACAGCGATCCGCACCACGTCGCCGGCGCGGAGCGTGAACGATTCGTCGGGAACGACACCGGTTCCGGTGAGGAGCACGGCGCCGTGGGGGAAGCGCTGGCTGCGCAGGAGCCAGCCGGCCAGGTCGGCCAGGCCCCGCTTGATCTGGTCGATCCGCGTCTCGCCGGCGAAGGCCGTCGACCCTCCGCGGATGATCTCGATGCCGATCGACCAGCGGCGGATCGTCGCCTCGTCGGTCTCCAGTGCCACCCAGGGGCCGAGCGCACAGGAGCGATCGTACGTCTTCGCCTGCGGCAGGTAGAGGAGATTCTCCCCTTCGATGTCACGCGAGCTCATGTCGTTGCCAATCGCACAGCCGACGATGGCCCCGCGCGTGTTCATCACGAGGGCGAGCTCCGGTTCCGGCACGTTCCACGTCGCGTCGGCACGGATGCCGACCGCGTCTCCCGTGGCGACGACCTTCTCGGCGAGGCTCTTGAAGAAGATCTCAGGTCGGTCAGCGTCGTAAACACGATCGTAGGCGGTGGCGCTGAAGTCCGATTCCTCCATCCGTGCCGTCTTGCTCCGGAGGTAGGTCACGCCCGCGGCCCACACTTCCTGCCGCTCCACCGGCGCCAGGAGGGTGGTGTCGGCGAGGGGAAGATGGGGGGCGAGTGGGGCAAGCGCTGCCACGATCTTCGCCGGTTCGGCGCTGTCGAGGAGCGCCGTGAGGCTCGAGATACCGGCAGCGGAGAGATCGGCGATCTTGTCCCGGCCCCACGCGGCACCGACTTTTGCCGGGGCACCGGAGGCGGTGAGGAAGCGGCAGACGAGTGATGTGGCCGTGCCGGGCGTTCGAGGCGAGTGGTGGAGCGACGGGGGAGAGACCATTGGATAAGTTCCTCGGCGAGCGGACGCTGGAGACCGGGGCGGGATTGTCCGGGCGCCGCCGGGGGTTGGCAAGCGTGGCGGGGCTTTCCCCCGCGGGACGGTCCCGGTACCGTGATGGGGCTTGTGGGTCGTTTAAGGGGAGTTTTCCGGGAGCCGTCCACCATGACATATCGATTGCCGCATGCGCCCGAGGCACAGACACCCGCCGGCGCGAGCCTCGGCCGCCGCCGGTTTCTCACACGGGCCGCCACGGCGACTGTTGCCGCGAGCCCGGCCTGGAGCTTCATGATCGTCCCTCGCCATGTCCTCGGCGGGGAGGGGCAGGTGCCCCCGAGCGAACGGGTCAACCTCGCCGGCATCGGCGTCGGCGGCATGGGAGGGGGCGACGTCGGCACGTTCACCAAGCTCGGCGCGAACTTCGTCGCCCTTTGTGACGTCGACGACGAACGTGCCCAGGGGACTTTCCAGGCTCACCCCAAGGCGACGCGCTACAAAGACTTCCGCGTCATGCTCGACAAGGAGGGAAAGCACCTCGACGGCTGCACCATCAGCACCCCGGACCACACCCACGCCGTCGCCGCCATGGCCGCGATCTCCGCCGGCAAGCATGTCTATGTCCAGAAGCCCCTCACCCACACCCTCCGCGAGGCCCGCACGCTGACCGAAGCCGCCCGGAAGGCGGGCGTTGTCACGCAGATGGGCAATCAGGGGCATGCCACCGAAGGGGCCCGGCTCACCAACGAATGGATCCAAGCCGGCATCATCGGCGAGGTCCGCGAGGTTCACACCTGGTCCGACCGGGCGGGCCGGCTCTGGAAGCAGGGGATCGCCCGCCCGGAGGGCAACCCGCCGATCCCTGCCACCCTCGACTGGAACCTCTGGCTCGGCCCCGTCGCCGATCGCCCGTATCATCCCGCCTACTGCCCCCACGCCTGGCGCGGCTGGGTCGACTTCGGCACCGGCGCCCTCGGCGACATGGGCTGCCACATCATCGATCATCCGATGTGGGCCCTCTCCCTCGGCTCCCCCACGACCGTCGAATCGCGGATCACCCTCGACGGCGCTTACCTCGAAGGCAACACACGCAATTTCGATTCCTTCCCGATCGCGGCGGTCGTCACCTACGACTTCCCCGCCCGCGAGGCTGGTGGAAAAACCCTCCCTCCCGTCCGCATGACCTGGTACGAGGGGGGGCTGATGCCGCCGACGCCCGCGGAACTGCCCGCTGGGGAAAAGCTCCCCGACAACGGAGTCCTGTACGTCGGCTCGAAGGGGAAGATGTTCCATTCCTCCCACGGCGGCACCCCGCGGCTCCTCCCGGCCGATCTTGCCGAAAATGCCAAGGCCGTGCCTGCGTCGATCCCCCGCTCCCCTGGCCACTACGAGGAATGGCTCCTCGCCTGCAAGGGGCAGGGGACGACGATGTCGAACTTCGACGTCTCCGGCCCCCTCACCGAGACGGTCCTCCTCGGTGTCCTCGCGATGCGCGTCCCTGGTGAACGGATCGAGTGGGATGGCCCGAATCTCCACGTCAAAAACCTCCCTGACCTCAATCAGCACCTCCACATCGACTACCGCCCCGGGTGGTCGCTCGGATGAAACCGATGAAACACCTCGTTCTCCACTTCGTCCTCCTTGGGGCCCTCCTCGGCGCTGCCGGCGCCCGTCAGGCCGTGGCCGCCGACAATGAGCTCACCGCGGCGGAAAAGGCGTCCGGCTGGCAACTCCTCTTCGACGGCCGCACGACGACGGGGTGGATGAGTCCGAAGGGGAAGCCGCTCCCCCAGAGCCATGTCCAGGACGGGGCCCTCAACCCGCACCCCTGCGATTACATGCTCGTCTCTGAAAAGCCGCTCGACGATTACGAGCTGGCCCTCGAGTTCAAGATCAGCCCGAAGTGCAACAGCGGTATCTTCGTCCGCACCTGGCCGCTCGAACCGCGCCCCGGCAAGGATGTCGGCTTCAATGGGATCGAGATCGCCATCGACGACACGACGACCGCCGACTTCCACGACACCGGCGCCCTCTACGATCTCGTCAAGCCGACGGCCAACGCGATGAAGCCGGCCGGCGAATGGAACACGGCGCTGGTTACGAGCCGCGGTCCGAAGCTCGAGGTGGTCATCAATGGCCGCCCCGTGTCGGCCATCGATTTCGATCAGTGGCCCGAGGTGAATCGTCGCCCCGATGGCTCGACGCACAAGTTCGACGTCGCCTACAAGGATCATCCTCGCCGGGGCCATGTAGGGCTCCAGGACCATGGCTCGGATTGCTGGTACCGCAACATCAAGCTCCGCCCGCTCGCGGCGGCGGCAAAGTGATCCGTTTCTCGTCGCCCCGTCCGGAGAATCCCCGTGCCAACTGACAATTCCGCTGGCCATCGGTCGGACGCTTCCGGTGCGGTCGGCCGCCCCACGAACACGCGCTGGCTCGTCGTCGCCTTCGCCGTGTCGCTCGCCGTCCTCCAGTACGTCGATCGGGTCTGCATCTCGCTCGCCGGGCCGCTGATGCAGAAGGATCTCGGGCTCACCGACAGCCAGATGGGAAAGGTGTTCTCCGCCTTCACCCTCGCTTATGCCCTGTTCGAGATTCCCGGCGGCTATCTTGGCGACTGGATCGGCCCGCGGAAGGTGATCCTGCGGATCGTCCTGTGGTGGAGCTTCTTCACCGCGGCCACCGGGTGGGTGGGCGGCTTCGCGGGGCTCATCATTGTCCGCTTTCTATTCGGCGCCGGGGAGGCAGGCTGCTTCCCCAACATCTCCAAGGCTTTCAAGCGCTGGCTCCCCCCCTCCGAACGCGCTCAGGCCCAGGGGATCCTCTGGTTCTCAGCACGGTGGGGCGGGGCAATCACGCCGCTGCTCCTCTTCGCCCTCCTCCAGCAGGTGAATTGGCGAACCGCGTTCCTCATTTTCGGTGTGGTCGGAGTCGTCTGGGCGGTCGCCTTCAACTGGTGGTACCGCGACGACCCGCGCGATCATCCCCAGGTCAATGCCGCCGAAGCTGCTCTCCTGCCGGCCGGGTCGGCAGCCGGTGACGACCACAAGCACATTCCCTGGCTGGCGATGTGCCGTTCCCCGACGGTGTGGGCACTGTTCGGCCAGTACTTCTGCATGAGCTACGCCTGGTACTTCTTCATCACCTGGTTCCCCAAGTATCTCCTCGAAGCCCGTGGCTTCGACCTCAAGGGAAGCGCGCTTCTTTCGGGGATGCCCCTCGCGCTCGGTGGGCTGGGGGCGTTCGTCGCTGGCTGGATTACGCCGCCGCTGGTGCGCCGCTTCGGTCCCGGCAGGATGCGCCGTGGCCTCGGCGTCGGCGCGATGACCGCGGCCAGCCTCCTGTTCCTCGCCTCGACGAAGGTCTCCGATCCCTACCTGGCGGTAGCGCTGATTTCCCTGGCGAGCTTCGCCATGGATCTGACGCTGCCGGGATGCTGGACGACCTGCATGGATATCGGCGGCCGTGGCGTGGGGTCGCTTTCCGGTGCGATGAACATGATGGGTAACCTCGGCGGATTCGTCTCGCCCTGGGTGGTCGGCATCATCATCGATCAGAAGGTCGACCGGACCGGCACGGTGCTGGGGGGACTCATCGCGTCGGTTGGTGCCTGGAATCTCACCTTCCTGATCACGTCGGGCTTTTGCCTCCTCGGGGCCTGCTGCTGGCTGCTGGTCGATCCGGTCACGCCGCTCGATCTCGGCGATCCGGAGCATGGCCACGCCCACTCAAACAATTCCCCCTGATCATCAACACGAGACGCACCGATGACGCGCACAGACAGCCCTTTCCCGGCCGATCCCCACGGCCCCGTCGGGGAAACGGTCTACGACATCCAGTCCGCGGCCGACGGCCCTTCTGGCGTGTTGCCGCTCACCGACGACATGCTGCGGCACGCCCCCTCGGGCGATCTCTTCGGGCTGTCGCAAAACGTCGGCATGGGTTGGGCCCCGTCGGGATCTGCCGATCCGCAGTTTCTCATCCTCTCCACGCAAGGGGGCGTGCGTGCCCCCGATGGCCGGCCGGTGGCCCTCGGCTACCACACCGGCCACTGGGAGATCGGGCTCCTCGTCGAGGCGGCCGCCGAGGAGCTGCGCCGGCTTGGCAAGGTTCCCTTCGCCGGCTTCTGTTCCGATCCCTGTGATGGCCGCAGCCAGGGAACGACGGGCATGTTCGACAGCCTTCCCTACCGCAATGACGCTGCCACGGTGCTGCGCCGCCTCGCCCGATCGCTGCCGCTGCGACAGGGGGTGCTCGGGATCGCCACCTGCGACAAGGGGCTCCCGGCGATGCTCATGGCGCTCTGTGGGCTCCCTGATCTCCCCGGCGTGATCGTCCCCGGCGGCGTCACTCTCCCGCCACGGAGCGGCGAAGACGCTGGCAAGATCCAGACGATTGGCGCTCGCTACAGCCACGGCCTGATCACCCTTCAAGAAGCGGCCGATCTCGGCTGCCGGGCGTGCGCCACCCCCGGCGGCGGGTGCCAATTCCTCGGCACGGCGGCAACGGCGCAGGTGGTGGCGGAGGCCCTCGGCCTCACACTCCCCCATGCGGCGCTTGTTCCCTCGGGGCAGCCGGTGTGGCGCGATCTCGCTGTCCGTTCGGCTCGGGCGCTGGTTTCGCTCGCCGGGGCCGGAGCAACGACGCGCGACATCGTCACGCCCGCTTCCCTGCGCAACGCGATGGTGGTCCATGCCGCCTTCGGTGGGTCGACGAATCTCCTCCTCCACATCCCCGCCTTCGCCCACGCCGCCGGCATTCCCCTGCCGACCGTCGACGACTGGATCGAGGTCAATTCCGTCGTGCCGCGCCTCGTCAGCGTTCTTCCCAATGGCCCAATCCACCATCCGACGGTGCGAGTGTTCCTCGCCGGAGGTGTGCCGGAGGTCATGCTCCATCTCGATGCCCTCGGGCTCATCGACGGCTCGGCGCGGACCGTCTCGGGCTGGAAGGTGGGCGAGACCCTCGACTGGTGGCGGACGAGCGACCGACGGCGGCGCTTTCGCCGGTTGCTTACGGAGCTCGACGGCGTCGATCCCGACGATGTCATCCTCGAGCCCGGGAAGGCGGCTCGGGCCGGTCTGAAGCGGACGCTCGCCTTCCCGCGCGGCAACCTCGCCCCGGAGGGCTCCGTCGTCAAGGCGACGGCGATCGACCCGAGCGTGATCGGCGTTGACGGCGTCTATCGCCACGAGGGGCCCGCACGCGTGTTCACGAGTGAGAAAGCGGCGATTGTCGCGATCAAAGAGGGAAGGATCGTCGCCGGCGATGTCATGATCCTCGCTGGCGTCGGCCCGATGGGAACGGGGATGGAAGAGACCTATCAGGTGACCAGTGCCCTCAAGCACATTCCCGGGGGCAGCCGGGTAGCGCTCGTCACCGATGCCCGCTTCTCCGGTGTCTCCACCGGGGCGTGCATTGGCCATGTTGGCCCAGAGGCGCTCGCCGGCGGGCCGCTCGGCAAGCTGCTCGACGGCGACATCGTCCGGGTCGTGATCGACACCGGGAGCGTGAGTGGCTCGATCGATCTCGTCGGCTGGGCGGGCCAGGACGCGGGGAGCTCGAGTGCTGAAGACGGGCTGCTCGAATTGGCTCGACGCTCCTCCCGCCCCGATCTCGCCCCCGACCCCCATCTCCCCGACGACACGAAGCTCTGGGCGGTGCTCCAATCGGCCAGCGGCGGCACCTGGCGCGGCTGCATCTACGACGCTGAGCGGATCGCTGCGCGGCTTTCGCGCGATTGATGGCCCTTCCGCGGGCCGTTGAGGAGCAGGCCCAAGGGCGTGTGGCGGACGAGCAGTTGGTAGCTCACGAGGAGGATCGCCGTCGCGAGCGTCGCCACGAGGAAAAACTTGAGCGTGCCTGACAACGGCCAGCCGCGCGAGTATTGCTGGAGCACGATCACCAGCGGCATGTGGGCGAGGTAGAGCCAGTAGGCCGAGTCGGAGAGGTAGCGCCACATCCGGCTCTCCGCCGGCACGAGCCAGCGGAAGAAGCCGATCGCGGCGAAGCTCATTAGCCAGGCATAGAGCACCTGCGGCAGGGCGCCTGCAGCAGGGAACTGCAGCGTGGCGAGGCCGACGGGGAAGCAGATCAAGAGGGCGACAAGCAACGGCACAAGCCAGCGGCGCCCAACGCTCTCGACGTCGTTGTTCGACCGGTGTTCGGCGAGGAACAACAGCGCTCCGTAGCCGAAGAAAACAGCGTAGTAGGCGAGGACATGCGGCTGGGGGAGAAGCCCGGCGGAGGTGTCTGGGCCGAAGCCCGGTGCGAACAGCCCCATGAACAGTTGCGGGACGAGCGTCAGCGGCACCGTCCAGAGCAGGGCCGCGGGGGAGGTGACCAGCCAGCCCGGCGGGGATGGGAGGCGGAGGCTCGTTGCGAGCGCGGCGGCCGCGGCAAACCCCACGGCGAGCCAGCAGAGAAACATGAGAAACCACAGATAGTTGAGCGTCATGCCGGTGAGGAGCGACTGCGGCGACGGATCGAGCGGCAGCGGGACGAAGAACTGCGGAGAGAGAAGCCAGTCGCGGTAGGCATCACGGGCCCGCGTCAACAGATTGGCCGGCGGGGGAGGCGGCACCGCGGTCGATTCGCCCGTGTACGAGGCGAGGAGCGCGCGGATGGCGTCTCGATCGGTGCGGAGCGTGTCCGGAGGCGCAAGCTCGATCCGCAGCAGGCCGGCGATGAAGGCGGTGGTGCCGGCGTCGGCCTTCGTCGAGTCGAGGGGACTTCCGCCGTCCGGTCCGCGCTTCGCAGGGTCGGCGCCGGCCTCCAGGAGAAGTTGCACGATCGGCAGGTGGCCGGCAAAGGCCGCCGCATGAAGAGGCGTGCGGCCGTCTTCGCCGCGGGCTTCCGCGTCGGCGCCGGCGTCGAGAAGGGCCCGGGCGACGTCGAGGTCCCCGATGAGCGCTGCGAGTGTGATCAGTGGCATGCGGAACTCGGCGTCGATGCCGGTGGCGTCGGCACCGGCTGCGATCGCTGCGGCGACGCCGCCGGCATCCTTGGTGCGAATCGCGGCGGTCAGCGGCGAAGGGGGGCCTGCGGGCACCGTCGGGGCGCCGGCTGCAGCCGCGCCCGGAGCGTGCGTCGTCACCCAGGCGAAGAGGGGGAGCAGCGTGCAGAAGCCGAGGACCAAGGGGACGAAGACTCGCTTGTAGCGCTGCACGAGCATCGCTCTCGGGCCGCGACGCAGCCAGAGCATCGCCGTGAAGAAGCCACTGACGAGGAAGAACAACGGCATGCGAAAGCCATGGATCGCCAGAAAGAGCAGCCCGAGCCACGGGGCCGGCTGCGTGTCTTGCACCGGCCAAGGGATTCCCGGCACGTAGGCGAGGCTGGCGTGGAGGAGGATGCCAAGGAGCATCGCCACGGCGCGGAGGGCATCGAGGTCGTGGCGACGGCGATCGGCAGGGGAGCTCATGGCATGTCCGTTGAGGGAACGCAGATCGTAGCTGGAGCGGGCGTTTCTGACGAAGGGCAAGCGATTCGGAAAAGGGACGCCCCGGAAGGAGGAACGTCGGCGGTGTCCGCTTCCTGACTTCCCCCCGTAGCCGCCGGATGCCGAGGCCCCGTGGCAGCATTCTGCCGCGGCATGGTACGACACTTCGGGCCACTCCGGAGCCCGTCATGTCGCTTGGTCCCAGGGGGAG
>CANGGC010000050.1 GCA_947453125.1 Planctomycetaceae bacterium
GGGGGAGCGCTTCGAGCGCGGGGCGTAGCGAGGATGGTCGGGGCTCTGGATCCAGCCGTTGTCGGTGACGAAGACGACAAGCGTGTCGTCGGCAATCCCCTTGGCATCGAGGAGGTCGAGGAGCTGGCCGACGGTGCGATCGAAGCGCTCGACATTCCCCCAGTAACGGGCGACATGAAGGCTCGGCGCGACGCCGGCGTAGTGCTCGACGAGATCGGTGGGCGGATCGTGCGGATCGTGGGGGAGCATCGCGGCATACCAGACGAAAAACGGCGTTTCAGTCCCCCGGCACTCCTCGATGAAGGTCTCGATCGGCTCGAGGGTCTCCCGGCCGATCGCCAGGCCGTCATCGCCGTGGCGGTCGCCGCGGGTCATCCCAGCCGTGAATCCCCCGCGCGAAAAATCCCCCTGCCACCACTTGCCGGTCTGAAGAGAGCGGTAGCCGTGCGCGGCAAGGAGCGCGGGAAGCGTCGGCCATTCGGCGAGATGCCGATTCATCGCCTCGCGCCCCTCCTGGAAGAGACGCTTCCCCTCCGGCGAGTTCCATGCGAGTCGGTCGCTGCCGGGGGGATCGTTGCCGACAATCCGGTGCTCGTGGGGAAAGCGGCCGGTGATCAGCGACGCCAGGCTCGGGCAACAAAGGCTCGAGGGGACATACCCGTGCCGGTAGAGAAGGCTTTCGCGCGCCAGCCGGTCGAGGTGGGGCGTCCGCAGGTGGGGGTGCCCCATGAAGGCATAGTCGCCCCAGTGCTGGTCGTCGGAGATTATGAAAAGGACGTTCGGCCGGGCCCGGTCACCGGGCGTACCGGCAGGGCCGGAACCATCCCCGTCGGCCGCCATGCCGCCGCGGCCCATCCCGAAAAGCAGGGCCAGGCAGGCCAAGAGCGGCGTGGCGACTCGCGGCCTCGAGCACCGCCGCCGACCGGCAAACAACGTGTAGAACTTCGAAGAAGACACGGGCAGGCTCCACCGAGCGAGGGGATGCAAAGCCGGCACCAACGACCCATTTTCCCTCTCCCTCCGTATCGTACCCATGGCCGGGGCCCAGGCGCGATTTTGCCGGGCCGGGGAGAGTCCCACGCCTTGGTGCCATGTGCCGCGCGGGATATCCTCAGAGATCTCCCCTCCACGGGCGACGTCGGGGAGAAGCATCGCCCGTGGGGGCTTCGAGGGCGAGCGACGCGGAGGCATGGTGATGCACCGGGACACGAACGGGTGGCAGGAGCGACTGGGGCGCTGGTTCGGCCGCGTCCCCCGGGGGCGTCGGACCCGAGCAACTCACCCCCGGCGGGGTCTCGCCGCCGAGGCGCTCGAGTCGCGCCACATGATGGCGATTGTCGTCGCTGGGGCGCTTCCCGATCTGGTCTTCGCGCCGGGCAGCGCGATCGCCCCGATCGACACCGCCGCGGAGTTTTCCGTCAGCGGTGTCATCGTTCAGGGCACGGTCGTCGGGATGGCGACGCAGGCAGGCGCCGGCAGCACGGTGCGAAACCTGTTTGTCGAGCTCTACGATCAGGCGATCTCCGGCCGATCGGCCGCGCCGATCTCGACGGCCAACTTCCTCTCCTACGTCAATTCAGGCGCCTACGACTCGTCGTTCTTCCACCGAGCGACCGACTTCGCCGGTGACGCCGGGCCGGCGAAGTTTCTTCAGGGGGGCGGTTTCACCGCTGACGCCCAGGGCTGGCATGTCGTCCCCACCGGCAGCCCGATCAACCTCGAGTGGGCTGCCGATCGGCTCAACGCGAAGGGGACGATCTCGTACGCCCGGACGAGCGACCTGAACTCCGCCACGAGTGGCTTCTTCTTCAACGTCGTCGCCAACCCGTCGTTCGATGCCTCGGGCAACCAGTACGCCGCCTTCGGGCATGTCGTCGGCGACGGCCAGGCGATCCTCGATTCCTACGCGGCCCTCCGCCGCGTCAACGCCATCGCCGTGACGCCCGCCTTCGCCACGCTGCCAGTGAGCACCGTCGACGGCATCTCCTATCAAAACCTCCCCGAGCGGCTCGTGAAGGTCCTCTCCGCAGACGTCGTCGCCTCCCCCGCTACGACCTTCGGCCTCACCGCCACGAGCTCCGCGCCGACGATCGCCTCGGTGGTCGTCGACGCCGCCGGCAAGCTCCAACTCGCCGTCGGGCAGACTCACGGCACCGCGACGATCACCGTCACCGGCACCGATCTCTCCGGGGCATCGATCCAGGACACGTTCACCGTCGCGGTGGGGATCCCGGGGATCGCCGTGTCCGATGGCGTCACCGCGATCACGAGCGCCCAGGCCCAGGCGGTGGCCCTCGGGGCAGCCGCGGTCGGCACCGTCGCCCCCTCGAAGACGTTCACGATCACCAATCCCGGCGACGCCCCCCTCGCGATCAACTCCGTCACGCTCCCGGCCGGTGTGAAGCTCGTGCAGGCCTCGCCGACGAGCATTCCCGCCGGTGGCTCGGCGAATCTTGTCGTCGCCCTCGACACGACGGCCGTCAGGGCCGTGAGCGGCTCGATCGCCATTGCCTCGAGTGCCTCGGCCACCCCGTTCTCGATTCCCGTCGCGGGCGTCGTGTTCGGAAAACCGGATCTTCCGACGCGTGTGGTGTCGGCGTGGGGGAATGGCACGAAGATCATCCTGTCGTGGACGGCATCGGTCGACAACGGCAGCCCGGTGACGGCGTCGGCCGTCTACGCGTTGGAGGTTGGCACCACGACGTGGACGAAGGTCGCCGACGTGCCGGGCACGGCAACGAGCACGGAGATCTTTGGCCTCGACATCACCAAGGCATTCGCCTTCAAGGTCGCCTCGAAGAATGCCGCCGGGTTCAGCAAGCTCTCGAACGACGGCGTGAAATATCTCATGGCCCCGATCACCCCGGCGGCGATCGTCGCCGCGGCGGCGGGCACGGGGACGGCGAGCCTCACCTGGCAGCATGCCGTCCAGCCTGAGGACAAGATCACGAAGTCGTTCCGGCCACTGACCGGGTACGTTGTCTTCACCCGCGAAGTCGGCACGGTCGCTTGGACCCGCTACGCCGACATCCCGGTCGTCACGAGCACCTCGGTCACCGGCCTCGTGGCGGGGAAGAGCTACCAGTTCTCGCTCCGCGCCAAGAGCGATTCAGGGGGGAGCCTGAACTCGAAGCCGTCCAACAGCGTGACGGTCTGAGCCACACAGACGGCGCATGAAAACCCCCGCAGGCGCCATGGCGACGCCTGCGGGGGTTTTTTGTGCCCGGGCCGCTGCCGGTATCGAGGTCAGCGCGGACGATTCAGCGGCTGCCGCCGCCTGCGGCATCGCCGCCCGGCAGGACCGGCAGTGGGGGAGCGAGCGGCGCGACCACCGCCTTCGGCCCGGCCGAGGCTTCGGCCTGCTCGACGCGGCTGCGCAGTTCGGCGGGGATCTTCTCCCGATCCTCTTGAGAGTCGAGCGGGCCGGTGTACTGCTGGGCGCCTGACTTGTCGAGGATCGTTACCGTCCGCTTGCCATTGGTCTCGCGGAGTTCGACGCGGCCGTCATCGTTGGCGACGATCGACACCGACTGGCTCTGCGAGTGGACGTTCGGATTCACGAGCACGATCCGCTGGTTGCGTTGGATCTGGTTTCGCTGGAGCTGGTTTTGGTCTCGCTGGAACTGGTCGGCCTGAGGCTGGAGGGGCGAGGCGTTCGGCGCGGGAGACTGTGGGATGACGGGCGCGTCGCCCCCTTGCGCCCGGGGCACGAATCCGTACACCGGGACGTTGTTGATGCTGCCCCCTTTCAATTCCATCTCTTGGAGGAGCTTGAGCACAGCCGGATCGAGTGGCTGGCCGGCAACGATCGCTGACTGGCCCCCGAGTGGGGTGAAATTCATGTTGACCCCCTCGACCTTGAACGTCGCCTGGGCGGCATGCTCGCCGACAGTGACCTCGATCGGCAGCTCCTTGCCGCTCCGGAGCACCGTGAGCGTCGCCTTGTTGCCGGTCCCGGTGCGCTTGACGAGCGCCGAGAGCTGCACCGCCGCGCAGAGGAGCTGATCGTCGTACTTGGCGAGGATGTCATGGGCCTTGAGCCCCGCCTTCGCTGCCGGGCTGTCGGGGGAGACGACATCGACCGACAGGCCGACATCCTCAGTGAGATTCGTCTGCGCTCGCACCGCCTCGCCGAGCGGCGAGGTGACGACGCCGATGAAGGGGACCTTCTTGGCTTCGGCCCCGGGAGCATCTTTGGATTCGGCGACAAAAAACCCCTGGCCATCGCCGACGAGGCGGATCGTGATCGCCTTCGCCTCGGCCGGTGCCCCGGTCGCATCGACCGTGTCATCCGTGACGACGACGACCCGCGGCGGCTGCGAACCGGCATCGCCCGTGGCCTCGGCCGTCGCCGAGATGGTGATGTTGAGCGGCTTCCCTTCCACGACGATCGGTTCGTCGGCGCGGGTCAAAGGCGCGGCAGCCGACGCGACGGCCGTGAGGAGGAACAAGTTCGACCATTTCATGTTCATGGAACAAGACTCCGGAGGAAAACGGGGATCGGGAAACGTGAATGCGGAAATCGGGTGAGCAGGCGATGGGGAAAGAGACAGGGAGGCTAGCGGAGGGCCACCGGGACGACGAAGACGTCTTCGCGGGGACGGACGGGCCCATCGCCATCGGCCCCCGGAAAGCGTTCGAGCACCCAGTGCCGGATGACGCGGGCGGGAATCTGGCCGTCGATGAACTGCACGCCATCGTCCGACCAGGCGAGCGACTCCTCGGCGATCGGCTCCTGGATTGCGATCGCTTGCTCCTGGGCCGCGATCACCGGCGGCGCGGCCGCGGCAACGGCCGTCGGCGCAGCAGAGGAAGCGTCTGGTGCTTCAGGCCCGCGCGGCGCCACCTCGGCCTGATCGACGGCCACGGCAGGCCGATTCGTATCGGCCGGGAGAGGCCGCGGCTGAAGCAGGAAGGGCACCGCGGCCACGATCGCTCCCCCGGCTGCCCACAGCATCCGCTCGGCGAGCCACGTGAAGGTGCGCGGCGCGGGTGTCGGCGAGCGTGCCGACGACGTCGTCGCCGTGCCGAGCGTCGCCGAGAGATCGGTCGCGATCCGGTCGCGGAGCGGCAGGCTCGGCGCGGCAGGCCGCAGTCGGGCGAGGTCGAGGATCATCCCATCGGCGGCTTCCGGCCCCTGCTCCGCACGAGCGTCATCGTTTTCAAAGCGGTTCACGGCATCCCTCCGGTAGAAGTTTTTCAAGCGCCGCAAGGCCTCTGCGGCAGCGGGCGGCGACGGTGTTTTCGTTTTCCCCGAGCGCGCGGGCGATCTCCGGGAAGCTCAGCCCGCTCCACACCCGGAGCACGACCGCCTCGCGCTGCTGGATGGGAAGGTGCTCGAGCGCTCCCTGCACGGCGGCAGCCCGTTCCTGGGAGACGAGCGGATCGTCCTCCCACCAATCGTTGCCGCTGCCATCGGCGACGCGGTCCTCGCGGGCCCGCCGCCGGGCATGACTCTTGAGCAGATCGAGGGCCTCCGAGCGCACCGCCGCGTAGAGGAGCGGCACGTCCGGGGTCTCCCCCGGTCGGCACCCGCGCCACACTTTTACGAACCCCCCCTGCACCGCATCCTCGGCGCTCGCCCGATCGGCGAACCACTGCCGGGCGTAGAGGAGAAGCCGGTCGGCGTGGGAGTCGTAGAGCGATTCCCAATCCGGGGCCTGCGCGCGCGACGATCGCCCGGCGGAAGCCTGGCAGGGGAAGCCGGAAGGTTCGGGGGGTTGGTCGCGCATCTCGGTCCGCCGGCAGGATGGCTCGGGGTCAGGCACAGCCCCCGTGAAAGAGAGAACGCCGCCGGCAACAGATTCCGTGCAGGTCTGCTTTCGGCCTGGCGTCTCCGGGAGGGGGTATTCTGCGCCCCGGGGGTTTGCACGGCCGCCCCGACACGGTTGTATTCTTCCATCGTGCCGGCCCTTTTCCACGCCATCCCCCCGGTGAACCCATGAGCGACTCGACCGCCGCGGCCGCCGCCATCGATCGCTCCGCCCGGTTTGCCACCGCGGTACGGAGCCGAGTGGCCGAGGTGGTCGTCGGGCAGGATGAGGTGGTGGAGCGGTTGCTGGTCGCCCTTTTCACCGGCGGCCATCTCCTCCTCGAAGGGGTGCCGGGGCTCGCCAAGACGCTGCTCGTGAGCGTGCTTGCCAAGTCGATCGACCTCGACTCCAAGCGGGTGCAGTTCACGGTCGATCTCCTCCCGAGCGACATCACCGGCTCCGAGATCCTCGATCCGCGCTCGGGAGAGTTTCATGTCGTGAAGGGGCCGGCATTCACGAACCTGCTCCTCGCCGACGAGATCAACAGGGCGGCGCCGAAGGTGCAAAGTGCGCTGCTGGAGGCGATGCAGGAGAGGAAGGTGACGATCGGCAGCGAGACGCTTCCGCTGCCGGCGCCGTTTCTGGTCGTGGCGACGCAAAACCCGATCGAGCAGAGTGGCACCTTCGAGCTCCCCGAGGCGCAGCTCGACCGCTTCATGCTCTGTCACCGCCTCACCTATCCGACGCGTGACGAGGAGCGCGAGGTCCTCGCCCGCAACGCCCGCCTCGGCGTCAAGCGGCTGGCGAAGGGGGCGGTGGTGCGGAGCGAGTTCGACGTCCTCGCCCACGAGCCGGTGGGGACGATCGACGACCTCGTCGCCGCGATGGAGACGGTGCAGGAGGTGTTCGTGAGCGAGGCCTTCACCGACCACTGCCTCGAACTCGTCACGCGGACCCGCGAACATCCCGCGCTCGATCTCGGCGCGAGCCCGCGGGCCGGGATCGCGCTGGTGAAAGCCGCCCGGGCCCGGGCCCTGATCCAGGGCCGCCACTACGTGACGCCCGAGGATCTCTTCGCGCTGGCCGGCGACGTCCTCCTCCACCGCATCCGCCTCTCCTACGAGGCGCTCGCCGACGGGGTGACGAAGGAGCAGGTGCTCCGCGAGGTGCTCAGGCCCCCCGGGGCCACGCTGCCAGTGGCGAGTCGACAGGGTCGGCCACACGCCTGATCGCCGCAGTGGAGGGACGATGGAACTCGAGCTCCCCCCCGCGCCACTCCTCGACGCCAGTCGTTTTCAGGTGGCGATCCGCCGGCTTGCCGACAGCCTCGGCTACGGAACCGACCGCTCGATCTTCAAAGGGAGCGGCACCGAATACGAGCAGTCGCGGATCTACCAGCCCGGAGATCCGGTGAAGGCGATCGACTGGCGCGTGACGGCGCGCACCGGCAAGGTCCACGTCAAGGAGTACGAGGCCCCGCGCCGCATCCCCGCCTGGATGCTCGTCGACACCTCGGCCTCGATGACCGTCGGCAGCCGACGGCCGACGAAGTACGAGACGGCGGTGACGATCGCCGGCGGACTGGCCCTGGCCTGCCTCGACAGGGCGAGTCCCGTCGGATGCCTCGGCGTCGGCGGTCGCACGATCCTCGTGCGGCCGACGCTCTCGCGGGTCTCGGTGACCGCCTGGCTCCATCGCCTCCGTCGCCACCGTCTTGACGAGCCGACCACCCTCGGCAGCGCCCCCCCTTTCCTCGAGCCGATGCTCCCCGAGCGTTCGCTCCTCTTCGTCCTCTCCGATCTCCACGATCAAGGCGCCGCCGCCGGGCTTTCCCGCCTGGCGATGCGGCATGATGTCTGCGTCATCATCCTCCGCGATCCGGCCGAGCGCGGCCTGCGGGGGGGATTTCTGCGCGGCCGCGAGGCGGAGACGGGGCGGGCGATCACCACCGCTGGCCGGTTTGCCCCAAGCCTTGCCGAGACGCGGCTGGCGGCGCTTGCTGCGGCGCGGATCGACGGTCTCGTGGTCGATACCGATCGCCCCTACGCCGCGAGACTGCGCCTGTTGCTCTCCCGCCGTCGCCTCCTCGATGCGAAAGGGCGCTAGGATGGTTTTCCAACCGAGCCCGGTGATCCCATCGTCGAAGGTCGGCCGGCCGGTGCGGATCGAGAGCCTCGTGCTCCCGGGCACCCGCCTGGAGCCCAGGGCCGACGCGGAGCGGACGGCGCCTGTCTCGGTGCGGTGCGTCGATGTCGCGCCGCATGGCACGCTCCTCCGCTACACCTTCGAGGTCACCGGCTGGGAGCCTGGCGATCACGATCTGCGCGCGTATCTCGTCCGCGCCGACGGGAGCACCACCGCCGATCTCCCCCCGATCCCGGTTTCGATTCAGAGCGTGCTCGGGGCGGGGATGCCACGCGTGGAGGCGCCACCGCCCGAGCCGCCGCACCACCTCGGCGGCTACGGCCAGACGCTGCTGATCGCCTCGATCGCCTGGCTTGTCGGCCTCGGGCTTCTCCTCCGCGTTCTCCGCCGTGGGCCGGTCTCGTCCGGGCCTGCGGTGGCTCGTGCGTCGGCACAGGACCAACTCGCCCGTCTCCTTGCCAAGTCGCAGGATGGGAGGCTCGACGCGGCCGATGCCGCGGCGATCGAACGGCTGGTGTACGACGCCTGGCGACGGGCGCTTCACCTCGAAGCCGCCGAGCCGCGGGCCCTCGTGGCGGCGCTGCGGTGCGACCGGCGTGCCGACGCGGCGCTCGACCGCCTCGAGGCCTGGCTCCACGCCCCGGGCGGGCTCGACATGCCGGCCGAGACGGCGACGTTCGTGGGCACGCTCCTGCCACCGCGGTCGATGGAGACGGTGCCATGAGCTTCCTCCATCCCTGGGCGCTCCTCCTCCTGGCCATTCCGGCACTGCTGGTGTGGCGGATCTGGCGGCGTGGCGGCGGTCGCATCGTCCTTCCGGTCGATCATCATCCTCACTCGGGTGGCGGGTGGCTCCGCGCGGCGCTCGACAGCGCTGAATCGCTCCTTCCGCTGCTGGCGGCCGTGGGTATCGCCATCGCCGCCGGCCCGGTGCGCACCGCCGAGCCGAAGGCCCGTCGTGTCCTTACGAACATCGAATTCTGTGTCGATGTGTCGGGAAGCATGCTCGCCCCCTGCGGTGAAGGCACGCGCTACGACGCCTCGATGGCGGCGATCGACCGCTTCCTCGGGGCCCGTGACGGCGACGCCTTCGGGCTCACCTTCTTCGGCACCTCGGTGCTCCACTGGGCACCGCTGACGACCGACACCTCGGCGATCCGCTGCGCTGTGCCGTTCATGAAGCCCGACAGATCGGAA
>CANGGC010000051.1 GCA_947453125.1 Planctomycetaceae bacterium
CCCCCTGCGGTCTTCGAGGCGTGGCTGGCGCGGGAGGGGAAGAAGCGGGGCGGAAACGCGGGGCGATGAGTTTTCCACCGCAATGCCGTGGTGTCTGGGATGCGGAGAGCTCGTTGATAAAAACGAGGGGGCCTTGGACCCCGGGGCGGGAGATCCGGGCGACCGACGGAAATCCGCCGGTCTCCGGCATGGCCTGCGGCCGGGACAATTCATCAGCCCCCAACGAGCCTCGGTAAGAGCTCACCGGCATGGTGTGACAGCAGCACGAACATGGCAGAAAACCCATCGCCCCAAGTTTTCGAAAAGGTTTTCGAAAAGTCTCCCGCGGAGGTTTCCGCGGATGATCCCCTGGGGTTCCCCGAAGCCTGAGCTCGAGGGAACTTCCACATCATACACGCTGGTGTCAGACGTCGGCCACGTCCCGGCCGACCGCTTCCATCGTTTTCGTGTTGCGTTCGACTGCGATCACGACGGTCTGGCGCTCCACGCCGTTGGGATTGCTGGCGATGATGGGGAGCACCTGACGCTTGTTGGGGAGGTCGACGCGGACGCGGAAAGTGCCGTCCGGGCCGACTTTGACCGGCTCCCCCTGGAGGGTCACGTAGGCGCCGGGTTGCGTGGCCCCGTAGACGATCATCTCGGCATCGACCTCAATCTGGAAATCGCTCGACTCGTCCGGTTCAAACTCCCCGTCGATGGACGTCGATCGTTGTGCCGGGGGGCCAATCGGCCGCCGCAGCTTCTCCTCGAAGAGTTCCTGGAGGTCGGTGCTCGAGTGCTCAGGGGAATAGCCGCCACTCATGGCGTAGATCTTCTCGCAGTCGGCGGCGATGTCCCCCCAGTGGGTGTCGAGAGTGTCGGCCTGCGAATTGGCCGGGACGGTCACGGCGTTGGAGCGAGCCAGGGCCTGAAACTTCCCGTGGGGTGCCTGATAGCCGATTTCGAGGCGACAGCGCATCGGTTCCCGGACGTCGACGAACCAGTTCTTCACGCCGCCATGGATCTCGATCGATCGGACGACGCGTTCGGACGGCGAGGCTTGGAGGGCGTTTTCGAGTTGGAGAACGCGGAGCATGGGGCGGGCGGCGTGCCACTCCTGACCGAGAGCGGCCTGGGCACGGACAATGCTCGCGGAGGTGATCTCCCAGAACGCATGGAGCCAGTGGGGCCCGCGCACCATGACAACGATCCGGTCGCGCATCGACGCGGCCGCGCGGCCGTTTTCCGGCCTCGTGGCGAGCAGTTTGGCCTTGGCGATCCGTTCTCGGGCCTCCTGAATCCGCAGCGCCACAGCTTCGTCCCGGGCCGGAGCTGTTTCTGTGGCTGCCGGTCGGGCCGGTGCGACCTTGGGACGCATCGCCGCAGCGGGAACCGGCTGCCGTGCCCGGGCTTTTCGCACCAGGGCCCGGATCAACTGATCTTTCCGCATGGCGTGCCAACCGGCCACACCATGCTGCTTGGCCAGGCGGGCCAGATCACGAACCGGCTTCTGCTTCAGACTCGCGGCTGTCACGGATAATCCCCGGGAAAAGGTCGATGCCCAACCTCTCCACGGTACCGACGACGGCAGGCCGACGCAAACAAAACACCCCCCAAAAGAGGGGTTTTGTGCGTGAATCGGCCATGAGAACCGCCTCGCTCAAGGCCTCGCGGCAGCGGACAGCATGGGCCGGCGGAGGCGCGAAGCTCAGTCGCCGCGGAGTTTCAGGCCCCGTTCGGCAAGCTTTTCCCGGACCTCATTGAGGCTCGTAACGCCGAAATTCTTGCATTCCATGAGATCTTCGGCAGTCCGGCGGATGAGTTCGCCAATCGTGCCGATTCCGAGCTTCGTGGTGCACTTCCTGGCCCGAACCGAGAGTGAAAGATCGGTGATCGGCAGGGAGTGCACTTCCTGATCGTCCGCCGACGGGGCTTCCGGTTCGTACGCGGGTTCCTCGGTGGCCGACGCCGCAGCCATCTGGCCGAGGGTCAGCCCCTTCGTGGCGAGCATCTCCTTGATCTCGACGAGGCTCGTCTCGCCGAAGTTCTTGCTCTCGAGGATCTCCGCCTCGGTCGTCCGGGCAAGATCGCCGAGCGTCTGGATGCCCATCTTCTGAAGGCAGTTGCGACTTCGCACCGAGAGTTCGAAGTCGCTGACCGGGAGGGCGAGGACATGATCGAGACGATCACGCTGCTTCTGGTCCTGATCGTCAAGTTGCAGGTTGCCCGACGCGGAGGAGTCTTTGAGGAACAGGCGGGCCCGGGGGTGATCGGGGTAAACTTGGAGGATCCGCTTGTAGCACTGCTGGGCATTGACGAAGTCGTCGCGGTCCTCGTAGAGGATGCCGAGATTCATGAGGGCCCCAACCGACGCCGGATATCGCTGCACGGCCCGCTCGTAGCAGGCTCTGGCCTCGTCATCATTGCCGACGCGGTCGTTGATCACCCCCATCGCGAACAGCGCGGCGGGATGTCCCGGATCGAGGGCGAGAGCCTTCTCCAGGGCCGCCATCGTGTCAGCCAGCGGGAGGCCAAGGTCGGCGGCAATCGTGGCCTTCTCGGCCCAGAAATCAGCCGAGGACTCGGCGCCAGCACCGAGCTTTGCCAGCGAACTCTCGGCGTCTTTGCAGTCGCCGGCAAGGCGCTTGGCCTCGGAGGCTCCCACGCCGCAGGCGATGCCGTCGTAGCCCCCCTTTTGGGCGGCAGCAAAGGCCTCCGTGGCCCGAGTGATGAGGTCGGATGAATGATCGCCGGCCATCGCCAGAGCGAGGAGCGAACGAGCCTGGTAGTAGTGGGCCACCGCTCCGCCGTCGGCCGACTTGAGCGTCTGGATCGCATCCTTCCAGCGGCCGAGGAGATATTGCCCGACGCCGAGACGGACGCTCGACGCGGGACTGCGCTCCTCCTGCCCCTCGAGTTCTTTGACCGCAGCCCGGAGATCCCGATGGGTGGCCGGATCGCTGCCAAGCAGTCCGATCACACCAGCGATCTCGGTCGGGCCAAAGGTGCCGGTGCCGGTGAACAGATCGCGGACGTCGACGGTAGCGGGCATGTCAGCCTTTCAGCGAAAGAATGGAAAAAAGCCAGCGGCGGGAGTCGAACCCGCAACCCCCGCATTACGAATGCGGTGCTCTGCCAATTGAAGCTACGCTGGCGTGTGGGCGTGCTTGGCGACTGCTGTGGAAGATCGCCGGAAGCGGATTTGGAATCGCTTCCGGAACGAAGACCACGGCTGGTCGGCCCGAGACCGCCCCGCCGGCCGGATCCCCTGGGGGCGAATCCGGTCGTTCGGAATCCCGAAAATTAGCGCAGGGACCGGGGCACCGTCAAGGGTCGTCCGGGAAAATGGCTTTCCCCCGACTCTTCAGACCGGTGAAAAGAAAAAAGGTGGGGCCTCCGACCCGGCAGGAGCATCCTGCCATGGGAGTGCGGGTCAGGGGCAAGGCGACCGCACGCCCGGAGTAAGCCAGAGGCCCCACCTTACGAGTGGGTTTGCCGAGCGGTGGGGCCGCCCGACATCGTCCCTGAAGTGCAGATGCCGTGCCAAAGGCCGCGAACGTTTGCTGCGGCTGATCTGGGGCGGCTGGAGGTGGGGCGAACCGTTGGCTGGAACCTCGATTTTCGGCTGTGAAAACCAGCGGCGGGCGAGGGCACGAGACGTCGATTTCCCGCTTCGTCGGGGAGTCGGCGGCCAACCTCTGCGGCCCCGTCGGGCGCTGCATTCCGATACGGTCCGTCGCAGAATGCGGCGCGCAGAACCGTACGGGGGCGTCGATCCGGGGGCCGTTCTCAGGGGGTGGATCAAGCGTTCCATCGTGGAACATCCCCTGTCGCCGGATCGCTCGTGGATGACTTTTTCCGCGGACGGCTATGATGCCGAAGCCGTCGCCTTCCCCGGCTCCTGTCGCGCCGTCATGAAGGCGTTTTTCCCCGCCCGCGACGTTGTCGGAGCCGCCTGTGATCCCCCGTCTCCCCGCTCTTGTTGGGCCTCATCGATGCGGTCCGGGCGAGCCTCTCCTGGTGATTGCGGGGCCGTGCGTCATGGAGCACGAGCGTTTGTGCCTCCATGTCGCGGAGTCCCTCGCCGCGATCGCCGCATGCTTACCGATCCGGTGCGTCTTCAAGGCGTCTTTCGACAAGGCCAACCGAACCAGCGCCGGGGCGTTCCGTGGCCCCGGTCTCGACGAAGGGCTCGCGATCCTCGACAAGGTGCGGGCCGCCACTGGTCTCCCCGTGACCACCGACATGCATCTCCCCGATCAGGCGGCCGCGATCGGTGCGGTCTGCGACCTGATCCAGATTCCGGCGTTCCTCTGCCGTCAGACCGATCTCCTCCTCGCCGCAGCCGCCACGGGGAAGGCGGTGAACGTCAAGAAAGGGCAATTCGTCGCCCCCGGCGACATGAGGCATGCCGTGGCGAAGCTGCTCGCAGGAGGTTGCCAAGACGTCATGCTCTGTGAACGGGGCACGTTCTTCGGCTACGGGCGTCTGGTCAACGACTTTACCGGCCTCCCAGTGATGCGAAGCTTCGGCGTGCCGGTGATCTTCGATGCCACCCATTCCGTCCAGCAGCCGGCGAGCCTGGGGGACGCCACAGGGGGGGATCGAACGCTCGTCGAGCCGCTCGCCCGGGCAGCCGTGGCCGTGGGGGTGGATGGCCTGTTCCTCGAAACCCACCCCGACCCCGATTCCAGCCCCAGCGACGGCCCGAACATGGTGCCGCTCGACCGGCTTCGGGGCGTGCTGGAGAGGGTGTTGCGGATCCATGAAGCCCGATTGGCTGGTGAACGGGAGGTCGGCGCATGACCTCGCCCCTCTCGCTCCGATCGCGATGGTCGTCAGGCCGGCTCCCTCGGGCAGCCAGGGGGGTGGTCCTGCTGATCCTTCTCGCCCTCCCCTTGGCTGGCTGCGGCCCCCGGGCCACGCGCGGCCGGCCGACCACCAAGGCCGACCGGCGCGCGGCCACCACCGCTCCCTTGTCCTCCCCTGACCAGGCCAGTGGCGTGGTGGCAGCCCAGCCGATGTCTCGGGAAGTCCGTGACAAACTCCTCGAAGGGGCGATGGACGTCCTCGGCAACCTGGAGGCGTACGAGGAGGCGGTCGCCTTTCCCCAGGTGTTCGACCGCCTCAACCAGTGGAGCCATGCCATGGCGGGGGCGGGCAACGCCGATCCCTGGCGTCTCGACCCGCTCCTCGACACCCTCCCTGAGCGGCTCCGGGGGGACGACCTTGCCAAGGGGATTGGTGAACTGGCGTTCGATGCCACGGGCGATGTTGTGGCTCTCCGTGATCAACGCTGGTTGGCCGATGTGGCCGCCACGGCCCGCGGCGACGCGATCGAGGATCTGGCCGTCGCCCGCGCGCTGTTTGACTGGACGGTCCGGTCGCTGGCGGCCACGAGCGATCCGCCGATGGTGCCCACCGACGCCAATCCCGGGAGCCGGTGGTTCTCGACGGGAGAGATCCTCCTGTCGGGGCGGGCCAGCGCTCCGCAGCGGGCGTGGGTGTTCCTCGAGCTCGTGCGGCACGCCGGGCTCGACGGCGTCATGCTCGCGACCGGCGACCGGGCCGCCGGGACGCTCCGCCCCTGGATCCCCGCCGTGCTCTGTGGCGACGACGCCTATCTCTTCGATCCCGGGTATGGCATGCCGATTCCTGGCCCGGCGGGCGAGGGGGTGGCCACGGCCCGGCAGGCGGCGAGCGATCCAACGATCCTCGCCGGCATGTCCCTCCCCGATCGGCCCTATCCCGTCCAGGCGCCCGACATCGAGCGACTCACCGTTCTCATTCCGGCCACGCCATGGAGTCTGTCGCGGCGGATGCACCTCCTCGATCGCCAACTCGCCGGCGCCCGCCGCGCTGATCTGGCCATCGATGCCACGACGTTGGCAACACGGGCCCTCGCCGCCCTGCCGAGCCCTGCCGCCGCCAGCCAGAACGCGGATCCGCCGCCGGCCGGTTCGGTCGTCGAGCGGCCGAGCGGGTTGTGGGAGTTTCCTTGGGAGACGCTCGCCCGCCGACGCGCGCTTCGCCCGGCGGTCGACGCGGCGCTGGGGAAGGAACTGGCGGTCATGGGGGTGGCGCTCCAGCAGACCGACGCCAACCGCGAGGCGCGGTCGTTCCGCCCGCTCTACGCCGCCCGGCTGCGCGAGTTTCGCGGCGTTCTCGACGGCCCCGATGGGGCGAAGATGGCCTACCTCGCGGCCCGTCCCGGAAATGCCGTGATTGCGGAGATGCTCCGTGGCCTGCCGCCGCCGCAGGCCGAGCAAGTGAAGCGGATGTACGACGAACTCAAGGGGGACGCGACCTACTGGCTCGGCGTGCTCACGCTGGGCGAGAAGGAATACGAAACGGCCGTCGATTACCTCGACCGGATGACGCTCCAGGCGAACCCCGATGGGGTCTGGTCTGATGCTGCGAGAGCGAATCTGGCCCGGGCCCGTCTCGCCCTCGGCGAGCGGGACGAGGCGGCCCGTCTGCTCCGTGAGGACGCCTCGCCACAGCGGTTTGGCAGTCGTCTGCTCGCCGATCGACTCTCCGCACCCCCCCCTCAGTGAAGCGCCCCCCCAGTGAATCGGGAACTCGAGCGGGAACTCTAGCTCGAGCGGGAACTCTAGCTCTAACGGGAACTCGAGGAGGATGCGTTGCGGGCCGGGGCGGGAGCGGCTACAGTGGGGGGCTTCCATCTGACGTCCTCCGCTTCCGAGCCCGGTCCCGTCCGGGTCCCGCCCTGAGTCATGCCATGAAAGACGACATCCACCCCCGTTACATCGAAACCGTGGTCCGTTGTGGCTGCGGCAATACCTTCCAGACCCGGAGCACCATGCCGGAGTTGAAGGTCGACATTTGCAACGTCTGCCATCCGTTCTTCACGGGGAAGCTGAAGTTTGTCGACACGGCCGGCCGGATTGAGAAGTTCAAGACGAAGTTCGCCGGCGCCGGCTATGCGAGTCTCAAGAAGGGGAAAAAGGCCGCCCCGGCCCCTGCCGCCGCAGAACCGACGTCCTGAGCGGTTGCCGGTTCAGGTTCGTCTCAGCGCGGGGCTTGACTGCCTCGATGGGGCACTGGCTATCCCGCGCGTGAGCGCCCAGGCGACGGATCGAGGCTCCACCGGACGATGCGCGACCAGCTCGAAGCGAAGCTCGCCCGGTTCGAGGAACTCGAACGGGAGTTGATCGACCCAGACGTGGTCGCCCAGCCACAACGGCTGGCTGCGGTCGCGCGGGAGCATGGCTCGCTCGCTCGCCTGGCACGGCGTTACCGGGGCTTTGTCGATCTTGAGCGGCAGATCGCCGAGCTCGACGCGTTCAGCCACGGAGATGATCCGGAGTTCAGAAGCCTTGCCGAGGCGGAGCTTCCCGATCTCCGGGCCCGCCGGGAGCAGGAGTGGGACGATCTCCTCGATCTCTGTTCCGATGACGGCGACGCCGATCGCGGCCGGTGTGTCATGGAACTCCGAGCCGGCACGGGGGGTGACGAGGCCGCCCTCTTCGTTCGCGATCTCTACGAGATGTACCGGCGTCATGCCACCGAGCAGGGGTGGCAGGTCGAGCTCCTCGATGCCAGTCCGACCGAGCTCGGCGGATTCAAAGAGCTCGTCCTCGGCCTCTCCGGGGATGCGATCTACCGTCTTCTCCAGTGGGAGAGCGGTGGCCATCGGGTGCAACGCGTCCCCGACACCGAGACGAAGGGACGGATCCACACCTCGGCTGCGACGGTGGCAGTGCTGCCAGAGCCTGAGGATGTCGAGGTGACGATCGCCCCCGACGAATACCGCAAGGATCTGTTCTGCGCCAGCGGGCCGGGTGGCCAGCATGTCAACAAGACCGCCTCGGCCGTCCGTCTCACCCATCTCGAGAGCGGTCTGGTGGTCCAGTGCCAGGACGAGAAGAGCCAGCACAAGAATTTCGCGAAGGCGTTGCGCGTCCTTAAGGCGCGGCTCTACGAGCTCCGCCGCAGCATCGAACACGAGAAGCGGGCCAGCGAACGGAGGACGCTCGTCGGCTCGGGCGACCGGAGCCAGCGGATCCGGACCTACAATTTCCCGCAGAACCGGCTGACCGATCACCGCATCAACGAGAGCTTCACGCTCGATCAGGTGATGGCTGGCCGACTCGGACTGGTGATTCAGGCGATCGAGGAGCATGCCCGGCAGCAGCGCCGAGCCGACATGGAACGATCCTCGAAGCCGTCGACACCCTGAACGAAGCGGAGCATCCTTGATGACCGAGGACGTGTGGACGGTGGGGCGCCTGCTCACCTGGACGACTGACTGGCTCGCCGGCAAGGGGAGCGACTCCCCCCGGCTCGATGCCGAGGTGCTTCTGGCCCATGTTCGCGGCTGTCCGCGGATCGCCCTCTACACGGCCTTCGACGACGTGGTCGACGAGGCCGGGCGGACGCGCTTTCGCGGCCTCGTCAAGCGGCGCGGCGAAGGGGAGCCGGTCGCGTACCTCGTCGGCAGCAAGGAGTTCTTCTCGCTGGCCCTGGCCGTATCCCCTGCGGTCCTCATTCCCCGTCCGGAGACAGAGGGGCTCGTTGTTCGCGCCATCGATCTGTGCCGCCCCCTCGAGTCACCGCGGATCGCCGATGTCGGCACCGGCTCCGGCGCCATCGCAGTGGCGCTGGCCAAGCACCTCCCCAAGGCACACCTCGTCGCCATCGACATCTCCGCTGACGCCCTCGCGGTGGCGCAGGCCAACGTCACACGTCACGCGCTCGACGGCCGGATCGAGCTGGTCGGCTGCGACCTGTTGGATTCCCCCTCGGCGGCCGGACCCTTCGACTGCATCGTCAGTAATCCCCCCTACGTCCGCGCCGACGAGTTCGCCGGGCTCCCCCGCGATGTCCGTGACCACGAACCGAAGAGCGCCCTCGTGGCGGGGCCGACGGGTGTTGAGGTTGTTGAGCGGCTCGTCGAGGCGGCCGAGAGCCGGCTGGCGACGGGCGGATGGCTGCTGGTGGAGATCGGCCCCACGACGGTGGCGGCGGCCGAGGGGATCTTCGCCCGCCGGCCCTGGCTCGTTCCCGGCCCGACGCTCGCCGACATGGCTGGCCTGCCCCGGATCGTCCAGGCCCGCAAGCTTTGAG
>CANGGC010000052.1 GCA_947453125.1 Planctomycetaceae bacterium
CAGGCTCCTTCACATCGGCCTGGCCGGCCGGACGATGCAGCCCCGCAACGGCCTCGTCCGCTTCCGCAGCCGTGGCGGCCTGTGGAACGGTCCACCGGGCCCCGACAACGCCATCTATGCCGATTCGGGGGTCCTCGCCGGCTCGTGGCAAAACATGCTCGGCACCGAATTGGTCGCCAACGCCGGCCCCTGGTCGATGCAGGCCGAGTACTTCGGCTCGTGGCTCTACGACGCCGCCACGACCGATGTCGGCCCGCTGTCGACCGCCGGCTGGCAACCACCCCCAGGCACGCCGGTGGGCACGGTCTTCTATCAGGGGGGCTATCTGGAGACGACCTACTTCCTCACCGGCGAGAGCCGCACCTATTCCCTCGTCGAGCACCGCTTCGATCGCCCGCAACCGCGTCACCTCCTCGCGCTCTCGCCGCACCGGCCGCGCGGGCTCGGGGCCTGGCAGGCAGCCGCCCGCTACAATTACCTCTGCCTCAATGACGGGCAGGTCAACGGTGGCCTTCTCAACGGCATGACGCTCGGCCTCAACTGGCTCCTCACGCCGAACGCCCGCCTCGTGTTCAATTACGACCTCACCCACCGTGACTACAAAAGTACGCCGTGGGCCAACGGCCCCTCCGGTCCAGTACCGGTCCCGTCGTACGACGGCAGCGGAACGATCCACGGCTTCGGGAGCCGGCTCGCCTTCGATTTCTGATTCGCGTCCCGGACAGGTGTCATGACTCGACTTCCCCCCCAACGCTGCGCCGCCGGCTTTATCTTTGCCCTCGAGACCGAGGCCGATCCGTTCGCCGCGCGCGTCTGTAACGCGACGATCCTCCGCGGCCCGGCGCTGTCGTTCCACGAGGGGACGATCGCCGGACGACGGGTGGCCTGGGTCGTGTCGGGCGCCGGGATCGCCGCCGCCGGCCGGGCCGCCACGACGCTCCTCGAAGGGCACGCCCCCGGGCTCCTTGTCAGCGCCGGATTCGCAGGGGGCCTCGACCCGGCGCTCGCCCGGGGGGCTTTGGTGCTCGCCACCGGCGCGGTGCGCGAAGGGGCCCCTCGACTTCCTCTGGCTCGGTTCGCCTCGCTGCTTTCGACAGCCTCAACCGACGTGGACATCGTCACCGTCGACTCGATCGTGACCACGACCGCGGCGAAGCGCGACCTCCATGCCGCCACCGGCGCCGCCGTCGTCGACATGGAGACCTACGCCGTGGCCGCGGCCGCTGCCGCGGCAAGGATCCCCTGTGCCTCGGTGCGGATCGTGTCGGACGGGGCGTGGGATGAACTTCCCGCCGACATCGCCCGGCTCGTGACTCCCCAATCGGCGTTTCGTCGCGCCGGAGCCGCCCTGGCCGCGATCGGCCGAAAGCCCGCCGCCGCGGGGACGATGTGGCGGCTGTGGGAGAACGCCGTCGTCGACGGTCGCGCCCTCGCCGCGGCACTCGAACGCCTCGTTGCTGCCCTCCCGGAAGAATGATCGAAGGGCGGCTCGGCCCGGACGTGGCCGATCAGGCGCCGATCAGGCGCCGAAGAGCAGCCGGGCAAGCAGGCCGCGGGGCAGATCGGGGGACAGCCCGCGGTCGTTGCGGCGAAGTCCCTCAGGCGCCACCACCGGCAGCAGCGTCGCCGCCGCGATTCGACCACTCCGCACGGCCCCTTCCATGGTCGATGGCCACCCCGTGGCGGTCCAATCCCCCGCCAGCGCCATGTTCCTGATGCTCGTGGCGGCCCCGGGGCGGACGGCATCGACGCCGGGGCGCACCGAGAGAACGGCGGTTGGATCGGTCACCACCCGGCTGCCGAGGAGCGTTGCGGTCCGCGCTGCGGGAAACACCTCCCGGAGCTCGTCGACGACCGTGGCCACGAGCCGATCGCGATCACCGCCGAGCAGGCCGCGCGAGGCGCTGATCACCACCTGGCAGTAGCCGGCGCCGGGCGCGCCTTCAGCGGCCTCCGACCGGAACACCCACTGCGACACTCGCCCCACGAGCACGGCATGGGGCAGATCGATGACTTGCCGGTCGAACCACAAATGGACGGCCGTGATCGGCGACGCCGCGAGTCGTTCCTCGGCCTGCGGAATCAACTCCGGCACGAGTCGCGCCGCGGCCCGCCAAGGGACGGCGACGACGACACCATCACAGGCCACCACTCCTGCCGGGATACAGACACCACGGACTTCGCCTCCGTCGCGCTCGATGCCCTGGACGGGGGTGCCTGTCTCGATCCGCACGCCGATCTCCCGCAACCAGTCGAGCAATCGCTCGCCAAAGAGGACGCCGAGCGGCTCCACGGGGACATGGAGATCGGCGGCTTTTGGGTGGGCGAGAAACCCGTCGACGGCCACCTTGCGCGCGGCCGAAACGCTGACGAGATCGATCGACTCGCCGAGGGCACTTTCCAGGACGGGCTGCCAGAAGAGCCGCACGACCCGCTCCGGCTGGCCAATCCGCTCGAGCCACGCCGCCGCGGTGTCGTCGAGCGCCGGCCCGCGTGTCCGGGCGAGGCGGAGCATCCCGAGGCCGAGCCGGGCACGCTCCCACCAGGAGAAGTGCCGCATCCCGAAGAGGAGCGGAGCGAGGTGGAGCGGCGCCGGCAGGCTCGACCATGGAGTGCATGCCGAGCGCTCCCCTGTCGGCGAGATGAACCACAGCGTCCGGTCGTGCCGCAGGCTCCCCGCAAACCCCGCCCGACTGGCGAGATCGAGGAAGTTGGTGCAGCACCCCATCGCCACATGCTGGCAGGCATCGACGAGCCCACCACCGACGGGATCATCGAACGAGGCGGCGCGTCCCCCGACCCGCCGCCGCGCTTCGAGCACCGTCACCCGACAGCCCCCCTCGACGAGCGCCGCGGCAGCCGCTAGGCCGGCCAAGCCCGCACCGACGACGACGACGTGAGGCGTTGTGGGTGCGTTCACCATGGTTCACCAATTCCCCGGGGGCCGGTGGCAACCGAGACCAAGGCCGCCCCCGCCAGGAGCATTTTCGGTGGGCTGACACGCAAGGAAAAAATACCGGCGCCACTCCGCCGAACGGCGTGGAAGATGGTCCGATAGGCCCCATACATCGCCCGGAAGACGATCCGCCCGTCGGTGGAGAGGAGTCCGTCGAGGGCCCGGGCGCGCCGGTAGTAGCCATCGGCCCTGGCCACCTCGATCGCCGCGAGTCGACGGAGGGCATCGGTCGCTTCCGGGCGACGGAGGTCGGCGCTGCTGCATCCGGCAACGGCGAGGTCCGCGGCAGGAAGATAGATCCTACCACGGTCGAGATCCTCCGGGATGTCGCGGAGGATGTTGGTCAGTTGGAATGCCAATCCGCAGGCGTGCCCCGCGGGAATCGCTTCCGACGAACGGAATCCCCAGATGTGGATCGCCGCGAGCCCGACGGCGCTGGCGACGCGGCCGCAGTAGTGCTCGAGGGCCCCGACGTCGGGGATGTCGAGGGGATGGAGATCCATTCGCACGCCGTCGAGCACGGCCCGAAGGTAGTCGGGGGGGATGCCGTATCGGCGCACGGTGTCGACCAGCGCCCGGATCACCGGGTCGGCCGAGCCGGCGCCCCGCAGGGCCCCTTCGAGGTCGGCGGCGAAAGCGTCGAGCGCCACCTCCGCGGCCCGGGGATCGATCTTTTCTCCCTCAGCACCGTCGACGATGTCATCCGCCCGACGGCAGAAGGCATAGAGCGCCGTGGTGCCGCGGCGCTTCTCCGCGGGGAGGAGACGGATCGGCAGGGCAAAGCTCGAGCTGCTCTTGCGGAGGAGCGCGGCACAGGCCTCGTGATCGGCGGCAAGCCCGCTGCTCATCGCCCCCCCCGGAACCGATCCGCAACCGTTCCCCAGGCTACGGAAAGCGCCGCCCGGGCCGCGAGGCGGGATTTCTGCAAGCGCCCCAGCGACGGGCGCGCCCGGAGCGTGTCGAACCCGATCGCCTCGATTGAATCGACCACGGCGCGCCCGCCGGCGAGAAACATCCCGATCGCCGCACGCAGGCTCCGCGGTGCGCGACGGGCAAGCGGGGCGCCTGCATCGAAAAGGCCGCGAGCCCAATCAACCTCGTCACGGATCAGAGCCTTGAAGGCGGGGGTGCCGGCAGGTTCGTCGAGCGTCGCCTCCGCGACCCCATGCCGACGGAGATCCTCGGCCGGCAGGTAGACCCGGCCGGCGCGCCGGTCCCGCCGGACGTCCTGACAGAAGTTCACCAACTGCAGCCCCGTGCAGATTCGATCCGACATCGCCACCAACTCCGGATCGCGACACCCCTCGAGCCCGAGGACGATGCGGCCGACCGGATCGGCGGATCGCCGACAGTAGGCGACGAGGTCGGCCCGCGTGCCATACCGCACCGTGGCCCCCCGGGCGTCGAAGCCCTGATCCTCGTCGAAGGCATCGAGGAGGTGGGCGAAGGGCTCGATCCCCAGACCGGTGCGCCGGACGGTATCGGCCAGCGCCACAAACACCGGATGGTCGGGCCGGCCGGCGAAGCAGGCCTCCAGTCGACGCCGCCACGCGCCGAGCGCTTCCTCCGCCGCAGCAGGGGAGGGCGCCTCGTCGGCGAGATCATCACTCCACCGGGCGTAGGCGTAGACGTTGGCGAGATCCTGGCGGAGCCGGGCGGGGACGATCCGGCTGGCGACGGTGAAATTCTCGTAGTGGCTCTCCGCGACCTGGCGACACCAGGTCTTGGCGGCGGCCAAATCGAGGTCGCCCGGCACCTCATGGAGGGCCCACGGGGTGGGATCGCGAGAGTCGGGATCGGCGCCCGGCATGCCGTCCGTCGGCTGGAGGGTGGGGCGGACCATGAAGTGGACGGCTCTTTCCGGGGTGCACGGCGTGAACAAAAGCCATGGATGCCTTTGTCGCCGGAAAGCTAGGATATCTGTTTCGCCTCCTGCCTGCCCCCCCGCTCCCGCCAATTCCAGCCTGGAACGCACGATGAAGATCCTCCTTGCCGGCCCCCGCGGTTTCTGTGCCGGTGTCAACATGGCGATCGAGACGCTGGAGACGGCGATCCGCATTCATGGCACTCCGATCTACGTCTACCACGAGATCGTCCACAACAAGCATGTTGTCGATCGGTTCGTGCGCGAGGGGGCGGTGTTTGTCGATCGTGTGGAGGACGTGCCCGAGGGCGCGGTGCTGCTGTTCTCGGCACACGGCGTCGCTCCCGAGGTCCGGCGCATCGCCGCCGAGCGCCGGCTTCTGGCGATCGATGCCACCTGTCCGTTGGTGACGAAGGTTCACCTCGAGGCGATCAAGTACGCCAAGAGCGGCCACCGCATCGTGCTCATCGGTCACGAGGGCCACGACGAGGTGATCGGGACCATGGGGCAGGCGCCGGAGGCGTTCACGCTCGTCGATTCCCCGGAGGAGGTCGACCGCCTTTCCTTCGGCCCGGGTGATCGTCTCGCCTATCTCACCCAGACGACGCTCTCCGTCGACGACGCCTCGCGGATCATCAACCGCTTGAAAGCCAGGTTCCCCCAGATCGTCGGCCCGCCGAAGGACGACATCTGCTACGCGACGCAAAACCGCCAGGAGGCAGTCCGGACCCTCGCCGATGACGCCGATGTCGTGATCGTGCTGGGAAGTCAAAACAGTTCCAACAGCCAGCGGCTCGCCGAACTCGCCCGCGAGCGGGGCATCCCTTCCCATCTCATCGATGGTGCCAACGAGATCGACGCCAGCTGGTTCCGTGGCGACGAGACGGTGGTGATCACCGCGGGGGCGAGTGCCCCGGAGAGCGTTGTCCAGGATTGCGTCGGCTGGCTCCAGGATCGCTACCAGGCGACCGTGGAGGAGCGCTCGATCCGCGAGGAGGATGTCTACTTCCCCCTCCCGAAGGAACTCCGCTCCGGCACCGCCTCACGCCCCCTGAACTCCTGATCCAACGCCTCGAACGAGGCAGCCGGGGTTGGACTTCAGTGCTGGAGCTTCTTGTAGCGGAAGCGGTGGGGCTCGTCGGCCGCCATCCCCTGACGCTCGCGACGGTTGACTTCGTATGCCTCGAAGTTTCCCTCACAGACGTGGACGTAGCCGTCCCCCTCGAAGGCGATGATGTGGGTGGCCAGGCGATCGAGGAACCACCGGTCGTGGGTGATGACCACCACCGATCCGGCGAAACTCGTGATCCCTTCTTCCAAGGAGCGGAGCGTGTCGACGTCGAGATCGTTGGTCGGTTCGTCGAGGAGGAGGAGGTTGGACCCAGCTCGGAGAAGCTTTGCGAGATGGACGCGGTTGCGTTCACCACCCGACAGCGTCCCGACCTTCTTCTGCTGGTCTGGCCCCTGGAAGTTGAACTTGGCGACGTAGCTGCGGGCGTTCACCGTCCGCTTGCCGAGTTCGATCGTGTCGTGGCCGCCGGAGATCTCCTCGAATACCGTCTTGGCGGGATCGAGGGCATCGCGACTCTGGTCGACATAGCCGATGTCGACGGTGGGCCCGACACGGAGCGTGCCTGAATCGGGCTTCTCCTGGCCGACGAGCATCCGGAAGAGCGTCGTCTTGCCAGCGCCGTTGGGGCCGATGATGCCGACGATGCCCCCGGGGGGGAGGCGGAAGGAGAGGTTTTCAAACAGCACCTTGTCGCCGAAGGCCTTGGAGAGCCCCTCCCCCTCGATGACGAGATCGCCGAGTGGACGGCTGGCCGGGATGAAGATTTCCACCTCGGAGTCGCGGGTGGCGGCCTGCTCGGCGGCCAGCTTCTCGTAGGAAGCGACCCGGGCCTTGCTCTTGGCCTGCCGCGCCTTCGGCGACATCCGGATCCACTCGATCTCCTTGTCGAGCGTTTTTTGGCGGGCGCTGGCCTGCTTCTCCTCGAGCTCGAGACGGGCTTTCTTTTGGAAGAGCCACGACGAGTAGTTCCCCTCGAAAGGGATTCCCCGGCCGTGATCGACCTCGAGGATCCACTTCGCGACGTTGTCGAGGAAGTAACGGTCGTGGGTCACGGCCACGACGGTGCCGGGATACTCGGCGAGGTGCTTCTCGAGCCAGTCGACGCTCTCGGCGTCGAGATGGTTCGTCGGTTCGTCGAGGAGGAGCATGTCGGGGCGTTCGAGAAGGAGTTTGCACAGCGCCACGCGCCGCCGCTCGCCGCCGGAGAGGTTGGTCACCTCCCAGTCGCCGGGGGGGAGGTTCATCGCGTCCATCGCGATCTCGACCTGCCGATCGAGATCCCAGGCGCCGCGGGCCTCGATCTGGTCTTGGACCGTCGCCTGCTCCGCCAGCAACTTCTCCATCTCTTCCGGCTCCATCGGCTCGCCGAGCCGGGCGTTGATCGCCTCGAACCGGGCCAGGATCGCCCGCGTCGGCGCGACCGCCTCCATGACGTTCTCGAACACGGTCTTCGTCGTATCGAGCTTCGGCTCCTGCTCGAGGTAGCCGGCGGTGTAGCCGTCGGCGAGGCGGGTCTCCCCCTCATATTCCTTGTCGATGCCCGCCATGATCTTCATGAGCGTGCTCTTCCCGGCGCCATTGCGGCCGAGGAGTCCGATCTTTGCCCCCGGATAGAAGGCGAGGTTGACGTTCTTGAGGAGTTCCCGCTGTCCGAACTTCTTGGTCAGGTCGGTGATCTGATAGATGAATGCGGCGCCCATCGGGAAGTCTTCTGTACGGAGGGGTGGGATCGCGGCCGGGCCGCGGGCAGGAATGGCCTGCCATGATACCACCCCCGGGCCGGATCGTGGACGGCGGCACCCGCGCATCCCCCCGGCCGCCGGAGCCGCTGATGATCGTGGTGGCGGGGGGCAGATGGACTGCGGCATCCGCATCCACTACGATTCCCGCGGCGGCATCGATCCGAGGTCGCCGCCCCCCGAATGGCGAGGAGAATCCGAATCCATGGCTGGCTACGCGAATCCCGATGTCCTTGTGAGCACCGAGTGGGTGGCCGAGCACGGCCACGATCCGAAGGTGCGGATCGTCGAATCGAATGAGGACAGGGCGCTTTACACCCAAGGGCACGTGGCCGGCGCCGTCGAGATCGACTGGCAGGTCGACCTCCAGGATCAGGTCCGGCGTGACTACGTCGACCGGGCCGGGTTCGAGAAGCTCTGCCGCGACAACGGGATCTCCAACGACACGACCGTCGTGTTCTACGGCGACAAGAACAACTGGTGGGCCTGCTACGCGTTCTGGGTGTTCAAGCTCTACGGCCATCCCGACTGCCGGATCATGAACGGTGGCCGCAAGAAGTGGCAACTCGAGGAGCGGGCCTGGTCGACCGACCGCCCTGCTGTAAAGCCCGGGCACTACACGGCCCCCGAGCAGGATGCCTCGGTGCGTGCCCTCCGCGACGAAGTGCTCAAGCATCAGAAGGGGGGAAGGCCCCTCGTCGACGTCCGCTCGCCCGAGGAGTATTGCGGCGATCGGCTCCACATGCCCGACTATCCCAACGAGGGGGCGCTCCGTGGCGGCCACATCCCCGGCGCCGTCAACATCCCCTGGCCGCTGTCGGTCAACGAGGATGGCACGTTCAAGTCGGCCAAGGATCTCGAGAAGCTCTACGTGAAGGGGGCGGGGCTGAAGCGTCGCTCCCCCACGATCGCCTATTGCCGGATCGGCGAGCGGTCGAGCCTGACGTGGTTTGTCCTCACCTTTCTCCTCGGATTCGCGAAGGTGAAGAACTACGACGGCTCGTGGATGGAATGGGGCAACTGCGTCGGGGTGCCGGTCGTCAAGGGAACCACCCCCGATGGCTCGCCGGCTTGACCCTCGCGCCGCTTAAGGCCTTGCCGCCGCTTGAGGCGCCAACGGCTGTCGCTGTTTGGATTGATCGAGTCGAATCCGTCTTCCCGAACCGTCTTTCATGAGCACCGTCGCCCACCGGATCGATTCGATCGTCGAGGACTTCGTCGACCTCGAAGGGCGGGAGAAACTCGAACTCCTCCTCGAGTTTGCCGCCCGTCTCCCTGCGCTCCCCCCCCACATCGCCTCGCAGCGTGCCAGCGGTGACCACCGCGTCCACGAGTGCCAGACGCCTGTCTATCTCTGGCCGGAGCTGACCGCCGACGGCGCCAAACTCCACGCCGAGGTCGCGGC
>CANGGC010000053.1 GCA_947453125.1 Planctomycetaceae bacterium
AGAGCGTGACGAACGTCGTGTTCCACTGCTCGGCCAACGCCTCGCCGAGCTGATCCTCGCTGAAAAACCCGAGCGACAGCCCCACCTTCCCGATCAGCTCGCCGCCGCGGGCCTGCTGCTCCTCGAGCATCTGCTGGAGCTGGCCCTCGTCGATGAGGCCGAGGTCGATGAAAATCTGTCCGATGCGCGTGAGGGCCATGGTCGTGGTTCCACCGCTGGTGGTCGGTCAGGGATGCGTGGGGCCGGAATGGAGCCTTGGGGGCGGTCGGGTCGCGGTCGATATCCGTCTCCGGCGAAAACTGGCCATGGATGGCAGTTTCCGCGCGAAACTACATGTCCTTGGCGCGGCGGTTGATGTCTTCCTCGTCGTCGAACACGCCGGCCTTCGCCTTGGCAATCCGGGCGGCGAGATCGTCGGGCGACTGGGCCTTCATCAACACCGCCTCTTCGGTCACCTTCCCACTTTCCCACAGATTGAAGAGATTGTCGTCGAGAAGGATCATGCCGAGCTTGGCCCCGGTCTGAATCGCCGAATTGATGCGGAACGTCTTGTTTTCGCGGATCAGATTCCCGATCGCGGGGGTGACGACGAGGATCTCGTAGGCCGCCACACGGCCGCCGCCGATCTTCGGCAGGAGGGCCTGCGAGACAACGCCGATGATCGCCGTCGAGAGCTGCGTGCGGACCTGCTCCTGCTGGTTGGTGGGGAAGGCGTCGATGATCCGGTTGACGGTGCCCTGAGCCCCGGTCGTGTGAAGCGTGCCGAAGACGACGTGGCCCGTTTCCGCCGCGGAAATCGCCGCCTCGATCGTCTCCAGATCGCGAAGCTCGCCGACGAGGATCACGTCGGGATCCTGGCGGAGAGCCCGCCTCAGCGCCTCGGAGAAGCTCGTCACGTCGGAGCCGACCTCGCGCTGGTTGACCGTCGACTTCTTCGACTGGTGATAGAACTCGATCGGGTCCTCGATCGTGATGATATGGTGGTCGTGTGTCTCGTTGATGTAGTTGATGAGGCTGGCGAGCGTCGTCGACTTTCCCGACCCGGTCGGCCCCGTCACGAGGAACAGGCCTCGGGGCCGGCAGACCATCTTCTTGCAGACATCCGGCACGCCGAGCTGCTCGGGCGTGAGCATCTTGTTGGGGATCTGCCGCAGCACCATGGCGATCGTGCCACGCTGCTTGAAGACGCTGACGCGGAACCGGGCCATGTCGCCGAAGGCGAAGCCGAAGTCGCAGCCCCCCTTCTCGGCGAGCTCCGCCTGGCAACGCTCCGGCGTGATCGCCTTCATGAGGCCGTTGGTGTCGTCGCCGGTGAGCACCTTCGTGTTTTGCGGCCGCATCCCGCCGTCCATGCGGAACACCGGCGGCAGGCCGACGGTGATGTGGATGTCGCTGACGCCGTTCTTGACGGCCGCCGTGAGGAGCTTGTCGATCTGGATGTTGCCCACCGCCACCTTCGGGAGGGCGTAGGCAGATGCCTCGCTCGGCTTGGCGGCTTCAGCCGCGTCGGCCTTGTCGTCGATCGTCTCCAGTTCGAGCATCTGCGGGGCGGCTGCGGCGGGCTCATTCTCGGCCGGCCCGGCCGGCTGGAGGACGAGGACCTTCGTCCCCTGAACATCGACGGCGCTCCCCTGATACCGGCCGATCGCCGACAGATAGACAAACTTCTTCGGATCGGCCCCCTCCGGCACGATCGCGGCGGTGATCCCGGCTACCTGCTCGGCCGTCAACGCCGGGGATTTGAGCGTGACGAGCTTGTCCTTGATCCGCACCATCGGCTCACGGCCGCCGGAGATGCGAAGCTCGGTAGCGCCGTTGTCGGCCGCCACTTTCAGCAGCTTGTCGACGTGGGCGGCGAGGGGGGAGGGGGCTGCCGTGCTCATGGGGAGGACACCTGGTACGGATGGGAGGACAGGGGACCAAAGCACCGCCGGGAATCCCGGAGCCCTCCCCTGCCGGACAGGTGCCGCCCACCCATCGGACGACGATTCTGCCGCATGGGAACCCCGGCGCGAAGTTCCTTGCCCGGCCGACCGCGGCGCAGGCCGCAACCGCCCGGAATCCGGTTGGATGAGAATCCCCCGCTGACGACCGTCGCTGCCCATTTGGGAGCCAGTCCGGCTGAGGCCGGCGGGGCCCCTGACATCCCGCCGACCAAGCTGCTGTCATTATGCGCACGATCGGCGAAAAAGTCTCGCCGCCGACACTTTTCCTCGGAATCTCTCGGTCGGGCCCTCCGGCGGTGCCCGCTGAGGCCGGTGGTGCTTGGCTCACACGTGGCGCTTCGGGGTCGCCCGTGCCCCGTCGCCGGACGCTCGTTGCGGCCATCCATGGCCTCCACTCGCTCGGACCCGCCTGCGCTTCGCCCTCCGGGCTGCGCTTGTCGGCTACGCCGGCTCTCGGAGCACGGGCGACCCCTCGCTGACGGCGCTGGGGGTGGGAGAGAGGCGGTGCGCCGAAGGAGGCGGGGCGCTGGCGGCGCTGAGGGTGGGAGAGGGGTGGTGCGAAGTGGGCGGGGCTTTGCTTGGCTCGGCCCTCCGAGCCGGTCACTCTTCGACTTTTTTGGCCACGCGGAAGACTTCGTCGAAGCTCGTGATCCCGCGGAGAACCTTCTGGATGCCGTCGTCGAACATCACCCGCATCCCGTTGGCACAGGCGGCGCGGCGGATGTCCTGCGTGGGGGCACCCTGGAAGGCGAGTTCGCGGATCTTGCCGCTCATCACCATCAATTCGAAGATTCCCAGCCGCCCCTTGTAGCCGCTCTTCGTGCAGTTGGCACAGCCACGACCCTTCATGAAGGTGGCGCCTTTGAGCATCTCCGCCGTCACGCCGGCCGTCTCGATCTGCGTGTCGAGCGGCTGGAAGGGCTGCTTGCACTTCACGCAATTCACCCGCACGAGACGCTGTGCCACCACCGCGATGATGCTCGAGGCGACGAGGTACGCCGGCACCCCCATGTCGATCATGCGCGTGATCGCACTGGGGGCGTCGTTGGTGTGGAGCGTGCTGAACACGAGATGCCCCGTCAGCGACGCCTGGATGCCCATCTGGGCCGTTTCCGTGTCGCGCATCTCGCCGACGAGGATCACGTTTGGCGCCTGGCGGAGCATGGCGCGGATGACGCGGGCGAAGTCGAGGCCGATCTGGTGACGCACCTCGACCTGATTGATCCCGGCGAGGTAGTACTCGACCGGATCCTCAGCCGTGATGATCTTCGTGTCGGGGCGGTTGAGCTCGTTGAGCGAGGCGTAGAGCGTCGTCGTCTTGCCGGAGCCCGTCGGGCCGGTGACGAGGATGATGCCGTTGGGGCGGCGGATGAGCGTCTTGAAGTTGCGGAAGTCGTGCTCGGAGAGGCCCAGCTGGCGGATGCCGACGCGGATGTTGTCCTTGTCGAGAATCCGCATGACGACCGATTGGCCGTGATTCGTGGGGAGGACGCTGACGCGGAGATCGTAGTCCTTGCCGTCGGCCGTGAGCTTGATGCGGCCGTCCTGCGGGCGGCGGCGCTCGGCGATGTCGAGCCTCGAGAGGATCTTGATGCGCGAGAGGATCGCGCCGAGGAGACGGCGGGGGGGATTGTCGCGCTCGACGAGTCGGCCGTCGATCCGGTAGCGGATGCGGACGCGATTCTCGAACGGCTCGATGTGGATGTCGCTGGCCCGCAGCTGCACGGCTTCTGTGATGATGAGATTGACGAGCTTCACCACCGGCGCGTCGGAGTTGTCCTCCTGCTGCTGGTTGGCCGCCTGCTCGACGGCCGTCTCGGTGAAGTCGATGGCGGTGTCGGTGAATTCCTGGAGCATCGAATCGGCCGATTCGCCGTCGCTGGCACCGTAGTGGCGGTTGATCGCCTCGATGATCTGCTCGCGGGGCGCAAGCGAGAATTGGACGTCGCGGTTGAGGATGAAGCGGAGCTTGTCTTGGGTGTCGATGTCGGTCGGATCGGAGCCGGCGATGCGGAGCGTGTTGCCATCCTTGGAGACGGGGAAGATCGAGTTTTCGCGGGCCACGCTCTCCGGGAGGAGGTCGATGACGTCCTGCTCGACGGTGATCCCCGTCAGGTCGACGAACTTCAGCCGGTGGGCCTTCGCCAGCGCCCGCATCACCTTGTCGCCCGGCGCGTAGCCGAGCCGGACGATTTCGTCGTGGAGCTTCTTGCCGGAGCTCTCGGCGATCCGCGTCACCTCGGCAAGCTGCTCGGCGCTGACAAGCCCCTCGGAGACGAGAAGGGCGGAGAACGGGTCGTTTCGGGGCATGGCGTTGGGATTCGCGGGGATCGGTGGATCTGGGATTCGATCAGGGACTCGATCTGGGACTCGATCGGGGGCTCTGGACACCGCCGGCGCCCCGGCCGACGGAACGCGCGGACAGGATCACGATTCGAGGAAGGTGTCGGTGTGTTCGTAGCCGGGGGCGCAGGTGCACAAGAAAACAAGTTCGTCGGCGCCGGTGTTGCTGATCGTGTGGCGCATCCCCGGCGGGATGGCGATGGCGTCGCCCGGGCCGACGGGGCGGGTTTCCTCGCCGAGGGTCATCGCCGCGCTGCCTGAGAGGATGTAGTAGATCTCCTCGGTGACGGCATGGTGGTGGGGCGTCGTCGCCTGACCGGGGGCGAGGCGGGCCTCGGCGAGGCTTTGCTTGCGGATCGACGAATTGCGATGGGCGAGCAGCTCGCGGATCGTCGAACCGTCGGCCGTCGTGAACGGCGCCGCCTCGCGCTGATTGATGACGTCCATCGACATGGCTCCCGTGCTCGTTTCCCCGCTGCGACACGATACCAGACGGCCCGCGGCCCGCGAACGGGCTCGCCCCCTACTCATCGGCTGCCGCGGACCTGTGGCTGCCGATTTCCCGGAAGAGGAGGAGGGCCGGCGGGATCGGCCGCGGCGTCCAGGCCTCCGGCTCGGGGAGGAGGGCCGGGTCGAACGACATCTCCGCCTCGACAACGATCTGGCTGCCAGGGGGGGCGGCGGCAATCACCACCGACACCAGGGCGAGGAGCTCGTCGGCGTGGGTCGTGAACATCTCCCACGGCGGGGAGACGAATGCGATCCAGGGGGAAGTCCGCGGGATCGGAGGGAGGCGACGGGCCCAGAGGAGGACGTCCCCCGGGCGGATCGTCACCCGGTCCTCGACGTCGAGCGCCTTGGCCGAGCGGCGGAGGACGTCGGCGGTGGGGAAATGCCGCTCGCCGAACCAGGCAGCCGCCGCTCCACGGCTGACCGCCTCGAAGCCGAGGGCCCCGGTGCCGGCGAAGAGATCGAGGACGATCGCCCCTTCGACGGTGTAGCCGAGGAGATTGAAGAGGGCCTCCCGGACCCGTTCCTTCATCGGCCGAGTGCGCGGATCGGGGGCAAACTCCAGCCTTCGGCCGCCGAGGGTGCCGCCGATGATCCGCGGCGGGCTGGTTGCTGCTGCCTCGTCGCCAGCCGCTTCGGGGGAGGGGCCGCCGCCGCTGCGGGGGCCATGAGCGGCTTGAGGGGCATCGTGACGGCGGCGACCGGGAGGGGGCATGAGGAAACCAGGGTTTTCCGGAGCGGGGGAGCAATTGGTATGGTACCAGGAGATGGTGTCCGGTCCCGCGGGGACCGATGGCGCGGATGCCCCTGCGGAGTCTCCCGATGGTGCGGCTCGTGGCGATGGTCGTTTCCAACGGCGGGATGCGCCGGTCGGTGATCGCGTCGGCGGTGACGCTGGCGGTGCTGTTCACCCTGGCAGCCTCGACGCTCACTCACGCCCAGGAACCGGCCGCGGAAGCCTCTGCCACCAGCACTGCGGGCACGGCCTCGGCCGATCTCCCCCCGCCAACCAGCGAGGAGGCCGAAGCCGCTCGGGCCGACTTCCTGGAGTCGGAACGGTCGCTCAAGAAACTCGTTGGCGAGCTCTCGACGCTCCAGACGTCGTATCAGAAAAAGGGGGCCGATCGGCCGGCCCTCGAGGCCGCCTTCGAGACCGCCAAGACCGCAGCCCAGACGGCCAGCCAGCGGCTCGAGGAGGCGGCCCTGACGATCGCCCGAGCGGGGATGCCGAAGCGCGGAGAGGTCGATAACATCGACATGGCGATGCCGGTCTACCAGAGCGCCCGGAAGGTTTGTGCCGCGATGGTGGCCGGCGCCATCAAGGTCGACGACCCGGAAAAGGCCCTGGAGCTCGTCGATCAGCTCGAGCGCGTCGGGGCGATTGACGGCGATGTTCTCATGATGGGGGCGACCGCTTCGATGTTGGTCTCCAATCTCGATGGGGCCGAGGCTTACCTTGCCAAGCTCTCGGCCGTGGGGGGCTCGGCCGACAAGCAGGCGCAGATCGGTCAGCTGAAAGAGGCCATTGAAGACGAGCGGAAGAAGGTGAACGAGGAAATGACCCTCCGCGCCGCCGAGGCGAAGGCCGACGACCTCCCCCGCGTCCGCATCAAGACCTCCGCCGGGGATCTCGTCATCGAGCTGTTCGAGAACGAGGCCCCGAACACCGTTGCCAACTTCATCAGCCTCGTCGAGAAGGGCTTCTACGCGGGGACGCCGTTCCACCGGGTGATCCCCGAGTTCATGGCGCAGGGGGGCGATCCGACCGGCCGCGGCTCGGGGGGGCCGGGATACGCGATCCCGTGCGAGACTGGCGAACCGCACGCCCGCAAGCACTTCCGCGGCTCGCTCTCGATGGCCCACGCCGGTAAGGACACCGGGGGCTCGCAGTTCTTCCTCACCTTCCGGCCCACCGAACACCTCGACGGCAAGCACACCGTCTTCGGTCGGGTGATCGAGGGGTTTGACGTCCTCCCGAAGATCCAGCGCACGCAGAGCCCGGACGGCCGCCCGATCCCCGGCATCAAGCCCGACACGATTCTCACCGCAGAGGTGGTCCGCAAGCGCGACCACGACTACGCTCCAAAGACACTCCCTGATGTGAAGAAGTAAGCCCGGAGAAGAAGAGTCTCGGCCGTGCGGGGGCTCGCCGCCGCGCCCCAGCCCGCCCCGCCCTAGGCCGCCCCGGCCGCCCCGCCCCAGGAGGACCCAGCATGCGAACCCTCAACCGCTTCCTTCCCACGTTGATCGTGGCCGCGCTGATTGCGGCCGCGCTCCCGGTCGTGCCGGCGGCCGACGACGATCCCCCGGCCACGTCGTCGCGGACCAAGAAGACCGCACCCAAGCCCCCCGGCCCGAAGACCGCACAGGGGCAGCAGACGCCCCCCAAGGGCCCCCTGTTCGGACCGAACCCCGGAGCCAAGCCACCGATGCCCACCGACGACGCAGCCGACAATCCCGCCGGTGAGGATGCCACCGATCCGTTCGGCGCGCCGCTCCCGAAGACGCTCCAGGAATGGCGGAGCCGGCTCACTGCCGAGCAATTCCAGATCACGCGGATGAAGGGGACGGAGCGGGCGTTCACCGGCAAGTATTGGAAGACCGACACGCCAGGGACGTACAAGTGCGTCTGCTGCGGCGAGCCGCTGTTCACCTCCGGCGACAAGTTCTTGAGCGAGTGCGGCTGGCCCGCCTTCTCGGCGCCGATCGACAACAAGGCCAATGGCAAGGTCGCCGAAACGCCCGATTTCACGTTCGGGATGCGGCGCGTCGAGGTCACCTGCCGGAAGTGCGGTGCCCACCTCGGCCACGTCTTCAACGATGGCCCTCCGCCGACCGGAATTCGCTACTGCATCAATTCGGCATCGATCGTCCTCGACGAGGCAAAGCCAGGCGCCGGCAAGGATGCCGACAAGAACGCTGCCGAAGGAACGGCCGCCGAGGGCGAGTGACGTCGCGGCGCCCGGATGGAAGCCGGATGCCGGCAGATCATCGGGCGGCGGTGACCGGCTTTAACTCTGCTGGCCGAGGAGCCAGGCCAACAGCCCCTTCTGGACATGCATCCGGTTGGCGGCCTCCTCAACGACCACGCTGCAACTTCCGTCGATGACGTCGTCGGTGACCTCCTCGCCGCGGCGGGCGGGGAGGCAGTGCATGAAGAGGGCATCGGGGCAGTGGCGCATCAGCGCCGTGTTGACCTGATAGGGGCGGAAGGCCTGCTGCCGCTCGAGCCGCTCCTTCTCTTGCCCCATGCTCGTCCAGACGTCGGTGTAGACGCAGGACGTGTCTTGGACGGCCGCGACCGGGTCGGTCGTCTCCTCGATCTCGGCATTGGGGAGGATGTCGCGGAGGTGGCTGCGGAAGGCCTCGTCGAACTGGAAGCCCTCGGGGGCGGCGAGGACAAACCGCATCCCCAGCAAGCCACAAACGACCGCCAGCGAACGGGCGACGTTGTTGCCGTCGCCGACGAACGTCAGCGTCAGGCCGGCGAGCCTGCCGACATGGGCGCGGAGGGTGTAGAGATCGGCGAAGGCCTGGCAGGGATGGCAGTAGTCGGAGAGGCCGTTGATCACCGGCACGCTCGAGACGGCGGCGAGCGATTGGATCGTCTCGTGGGCCTTCGAGCGGCAGACGATGACGTCGACGTATTCGCTGAGCACCCGGCCGAAGTCGGCGATGCTCTCGCGCGACGACGAGAAGCCCGCCTCGTCGCCGAGGAACACCGCGGCGCCGCCGAGATGGACCATCGCCGCCTCGAAGCTGACCCGCGTGCGCAGGCTCGGCTTCTCGAACACCAGCCCGAGGACGCGGCCCGGAAAGAGCGGCTCGCGCAGACCGGCGTCGTACTTCGTCTCGAGGTCTTTCGAGATCGCGAATACGGCCTCGATCTCGTGAGCCGTGAGGTCTTCGGGAACGATGATGTGACGGAGCATGATGGCAGTCAGGCGCGGGAGGCCACCTCGACGATCGCGTCGCCGAGACGGTCGCAGCCGTCGTGGATATCCTCGGGGGTGATGTTCATCGCGGGGAGGAGACGGATGACGCGTCCCTGCGTGCAGTTGACGAGGAGGTTCTTCTCGAGGCAGGCCTCGACGACCGGCGCGCCGTCGATCGCCAGCTCGATGCCGATCATCATGCCGATGACGCGAACGTCACGGATGGCGTCGCAGCGATCCCGGAGCGCCTCCAGCCGCTCGCGGAACAACGCCGCGGCGGTGCCGACATGGGCGAGG
>CANGGC010000054.1 GCA_947453125.1 Planctomycetaceae bacterium
GGCAGGCCGGGCCAGTAGTTGGGCCAGCCGTCCATGTCCTGCTGATGGCTCGCCTGGACGAATTGGATCTTGCCGAGCTCGCCACGGTCGTGCATCTGCTTGATAAAGAGGAACTCGCGGGCGTAGACGACGGTCTCTGCCATCATGTACTTGAGCCCCGTCTTGGCGGCGAGCTCGACGATCTTCCGGCAGTCGTCGACGCTCGTCGCCATCGGCACGGTGCACATCACATGCTTGCCCGCCTCCAGGGCGGCAAGCGTCATCGGGGCATGGTCGGGGATCGGCGAATTGATGTGGACGGCATCGACCTCCTTGTCCTTGAGGAGATCGGCGTAGCTCGTGTAGCGGCGCTCGACGCCGTACTGCTTCCCGATCTGGTCGAGCTTGTCCTGCGACCGCTGGCAGATCGCCACGAGTTCGACGTGCGGATGGCGCTGGTGGATGGGGATGAACTCCGCCCCGAATCCGAGCCCCACGACCGCGATCCGGACCTTCCGGCCCGATGTCCCTGTCCCGCCTGCCATGCAAACCCCCTTCGGTGCGTGTGAATCGTGCCAGTCGGGCATTCTGACGCTTGAGCGGGGATTTTGCACATCGCGATGCCCGCCGCCGGGATTCGGGCCGAGCCGGCCGCAGAGACGGCCCCGCCGCCGCGGCGATCGATGCACCAGGCTGAGAGTGAGCGTGGCTTCCCCCCGCCCGCTCACTCGATCTCTTCGACCGTGCCATCCGGGCGGATCTCGACCTCCCGCACCTTGCCGTTCTTCGCCTTGCCGCGGATCTCGAGGGTGCCGTCCTTCTTCACCCACACCTCGTCGAAGTCGACGTCCGGAAGTTCCTTCCGTGCCGTCTCCATGAAGGCGGCAGGCACGTCGCTAATCCGCATCGTCCTGGGGGGCGCCTTCTTCGCCTCCCCACAACCAACGGCTGACAGCACCACCGCCGACACGGCGATCGTCGCGATGAACCATCGCGGGAGTTTTCGAAGAAGCATCAGCGGTCCCCTGGGATGACCTCGCCCCTGGCCCGGGTCGAGAGGGCTTTGTAGGTGGCGTAGTCTGTCGAGCTGCCGAGCAGGCTCACGTGCCCGTCGGCAAACAGATAGTTGCCTGCCTGGCCGTGGCGGGAAGTGAAATTGTTGATCTCGGTCGCCCCATGGGCGCCGTCGAACGATTCGCCCGTATGGGCGAGGATGAAGTTCGATGCGTTGTTTCTCTGGAAGGCCATCGGGCTCTTGGGCGTCGGCACCTGATGGGCGCCGGTCACCGCCCCGGTCCAGGTCGCCTCGGCGTCGCGAAACGACCGCTCACCAATGATGAAGGTGGTCGAGAGGCCGTCGGTGATGTCGCGAAAGGCGACGGCGCTGCCGCGGAAGAAAACCCCCTCGCCATCGACGCCGGGCTCACTGACGCCGAAGTTGCCGACGTAATTGGCAGGCGCGACGGTGCACGTGGTGGCGAGCAGATTCCCCGTCCCGTTCCGCGGCCCCACCGGGAACGCGGCCGCCGGGGCCGTGTCCGACGGACAGAGATAGGGCCTGACGATCGACGCGCGGGCCTCCGCGTGGGCCACCGCCTCGATCGGCTGCTGGAAATCGATTTTTGAATGAATCCCTGACTGCTCCATCTGAGGAAGGATGAAGGCGGCCCACCCCCAGCCCGGGCCGGTGTCGTTCCCGGCATCGTCAAACGCGGAAACGTAGCCCGCGGGGAGCCTGCGACGCCCGTCATGGAAGCCCTGGATCGCGAGGCCAACCTGCTTGAGGTTGTTTTGGCATTCGGTCCTTGACCCCGCCTCCCGGGCGGCCTGCACGGCCGGCAGCAGGAGACCAACGAGCGTGGCGATGATCGCGATCACGACAAGAAGCTCGACGAGCGTGAAGGCCCGCGGCCGCCCTGAAGCCCTGGGGATGAATGCCACGGTGCGGGGCCCGCGAGGGAGAAAAAAGGCTGCTTGTGGACGCCGGGAGGATCGCAGTGATCCCTGCACCCTATCAGCAAACGATGAGTTTTTCGTGACGATGCCGTGAGCTCTCCAGGCTCCGGCGGGATAACCATCGCCTTCGCCGCGAGATTTTCATGTGGGCGCCAAAGCCACACGAAACCCTCATCCCGGCATGCTCCCTTGAACGTCGATCCCACTCCATGCCCGGAATAGGAGCCTCGCCAGCGATGCGCCCCACGCCCCCCCCGCTCCCGGCTGACATGTTGCTCGGCAACGACACGATCCGCGAGGTGCTTTCGATCGTCGCCTCCGACGAGCGCCAGGAAACCATCGGACTCCACGCCACCGTCCGCGGCGTGCTCGCCCGCCGGCTCGGCGTCCCCCCGAGCGAGGAAATCGTGTCAGTCGTCACCGATGCCTTCTGGGATGCCTGCGAAGAATGCCTCGGCGACGCCTGACCTGGCCGAGCGCCCTAACAAGATCCGAACACAAATCTCACCGAACTCTGTCTTCCCGCTCACGATCCACTGAACGATTGGCTCTACAAGAGAAAAAGGAAGCGTCCGCCGTCGGATACATCGTCGCTTCCTGTCCGTTGTCGGTTTCTTCCATCCCTTTCTGAGGATTCCCTTCATGCGTCATTTTTCCCCGTCGATCCGGCGTGGGTTCACGCTCGTCGAGCTTTTGGTCGTGATCGCGATCATCGGCACGCTCGTCGGCCTGCTCCTTCCCGCTGTTCAGGCTGCCCGTGAGGCCGCCCGCAAGAGCCAGTGCTCCAACAACGTCAAGCAGATGTCGCTCGGCTGCCTCAATTACGAGTCGGCCACCCGTCGCTATCCAACCAGCGGTGAAGGGAAGGCCCCGGGTGCGTTCGACGCGCTCAATGTCAACTCGTTCTTCACCCAGATCCTCGCCTACATCGAGCAGCAGAACATCTCCAACCAGATGAACATGAAGGCCCCGTACTGGGCCCCGGCGAATCAGCTTGCCGCGGCCTCGTTCATCAACACCTTCATCTGCCCTTCCAACGGCCTGACGAAGGACGAGTACGGCGGGACCAACTCCGCCGCCGTTGCCGCGAACGCCCAGTTCAAGTTCTACGGCCAGACCCACTACATGCCGGTCGCCTACACCGACATCGATCCGGTCACCGGGATGCGGAACAAGATCTCGGCCTCCGCCCCCGGCGCCTACAAGCAGGGCCTCCTCTCGTACGACCAGTCGACGAAGGTCTCCTCGGCTCAGGACGGCACCAGCAAGACCGTGATCTTCTTCGAGGATGCCGGTCGCAACATGCAAAACGGTGGCAAGCGTGCCCCCGTCCTCGGCGGGAACACCATCTGGGTCCGCACGAGCGGCGGCACTTCGACCGTGATCGCTTCCGGCGACGGCAACTGGATCGATGGCGGCAGCCCTGACATGCCCGTCGGTGAAGGTGTCGCCATCGGCACCTGCCCCAACCGCTGGGCCGATCCCGACAACGCCAGCGGCGTCTCTGGCGCTCCGTGGGACGAGAAGAACAATCCCCGCATGACCAGCATCATCAACAACACCAAGCAGCCCCTTGGCGGATCGGCCGCCACCTGCCTCTGGTCGACCAACAACTGCGGCCCCAACGACGAGCCCTTCAGCCTCCATGCCGGCGGCGGCTGCTTCGCTGGCCTTGCCGACGGCAGCGTCACGTGGCTTGGAGATGACCTCGACTGCCAGGTCCTCCGCCAGCTCTCCGACCCCGCTGACGGCGAGGCTCCCCGCTACAACGGCAACTGAGATGCTCGCGTTTCCCCAAAGGGTGGTCGGCATTCCGCAAGGAACGCCCTCCACCAACCGCTCCTAACGACGACAGCCCCCCTGGCCGCAAGGCCAGGGGGGCTTTTTCATCCCTGTGACAACCGCCCGCCCCAACTTCCCTCATCTGATACCAGCGATGCCACACGTCGAGGCCGTCCGCCGTTCCTTCCGCCAACTCATCCCGTCGATCATCGCGCTCCTTTTCGGGCAATCGATCGCCTTCGAAGCCCCGGCCGGAGAGCCAGGCACGGCGACGATCGAGTCGATGTACGTCCTCGAAGATGCCCTCCTCCCGCTCCCTTCCGACACGCCTGCTGCCTCGCGCGCCCTCGATTTCCGCCTCGGCGGCATCAGCGACCTTTTCCATGCCGAGACGGCCGCCGATGGCACGATCCACCTCTGGGGGATCACCGACCGTGGCCCGAACGGCTTTGTCGAGAAGCCTTCCAGCGACGGCAGTCCCGCCAAGCCTTTGCGGACGCTCCCCGTCCCCACGTTCCAACCGCTCCTGCTGAAGCTCGCCCTCGTAGCGCCTGCCGCCGCCGGAAGGCCAGGCGCGCTCCGCGTCGTGGAGGTGAAGCCGATCGCCACCGCCGACGGCGGCCCTACGTCCGGCCGCCCGGCCGTCGCCCCGCCCCGCTCGAAGCCGATGGTCGATCCCGCCACGGCGCTGCCGCTCCCAGTCGATCCCGACGGCCTCGACACCGAAGGGCTCGCGCCGGCCGCTGACGGTGGCTTCTGGATCGCCGAGGAATATGTCCCGTCGCTGCTATACCTCACCGCCGACGGGCGGATGGTGCGCCGGATCGTGCCGATCGGAGCGGCGCTCGGTGATGCCGATCGCCGTCGCGCCGGCTGCGAGGTCGTCGAGGCGTTGCCGGAGGTGTGTCTGCGGCGCGCCGACAACCGCGGCTTCGAGGGGCTGGCGCGATCGCCCGACGGCTCGCGGCTGTTCACGATGCTCCAGAGTCCGCCGGAGTTGGAGTCGGACGCCGCGGAAGAGGAAAAGGTCGACGTCCCACTCCTCGTCCTCGATCCGGCCGCAGGCGTGCCCGTGGCTGAGTACCGCTACCGGATGGGCGAGCCAGCGGAGGCCGTGAGCAAGCTTGTCGCTGCCGACGGCAAGATCTCGGCGCTTGCCGCCACCGGCAACGACACGCTCCTCGTCCTCGAGCAATCGGCGAACGCCAGCCGGCTCTACGAGGTCGAACTCCGGTCAGGCAACGATCGCCCCGCCACACGAACGGTCGGGACCGTTTCAAAGCGACTCGTCGCCGATCTCGCTCCGCTCGCCCCGATCTTCAACCGGGAGCTCAATCGAGGCGCTTCCGGAGCGCCCGGCAAACTCTCCGATCTCAAGTTCGAGGGGCTTGCGCTCCTCGCGCCGGGCGTCGTCGCGATCGTCAACGACAACGATTTCGACATGGATGCGGCCGGGGCCGCGCCAGCCGATCCACCAATCCGGCGGACATGTCTGTGGGTCGTCCGGTTCGACGCGGCTGCGGAATAACCACGCCGCCTTGTCACTCCCCGCGCAGGCGCCGCCGCGGGGCCGCCGGTAGTCCCTCGGCGATCCGCACCGAGCGGGCCCAGAACGAGAGGCCGCCACACGCGGAATCGACACGAACCGTGACGCCGTCCCACTGGAGGTGTGTGACGTCGAGGATCCTCACTCCGACCCGTTCGCCGGAGTTCGAGGCATCGGGAAACCCGGACATCACCGTGAACTCGTCGACGCCTTCGAAGCGCAGCTGAAGCGACTCATCGGCGCGGCGGAGCCCGAGGACGACCCGCGCGTCTCCACGCTGCGGGATGGTGTAGCGCAGTTCCTTCACGAGCCAGGCGACGGCATCACGGAGCACCGGATGATCCTTCGCATGGATCAACATGACGCTCGAAGCTCGTTCCACGATTGACCACCTCGAGGATCGGTGCTGAATGGTCGTCAAAGTAACGGAGGGGAATGAGCGGAGGATGAAGGAATCATGAGCGTGCGATGAGCAAGCCCCGGAGGTCGTCGTGAACGCGATGCCCTCATCGACTTCTCACGCAATCCTCAATCTCTGCTGACAGGGAACTCTTAAAAAACTCCTGTTCGGCTACCGCTCCCGCCTCATTCTTCCCCCCACAAGGGCCCGTCTTATGTCATCCCCCGCGTCCAACACTTCCGCCGCGAAGACAACCGGCTCCCGCCGACCGGCGGCGTTCACGCTCGTCGAGCTTCTTGTCGTGATCGCGATCATCGGCACGCTCGTCGGGCTTCTCCTCCCGGCGGTGCAGGCGGCGCGCGAAGCCGCTCGCCGCGCTCAGTGCGGCAACAATCTCCGTCAGCTCGGCCTCGGATTCCAAAACTATCTTTCCGCGAAGAAGGGCTTCCCGGCCTCGCTCTACGACCAGAACGAGACACTCTCCTCGGGCAACGATTCCGCGCTGCCGTCGAACTCCCACAAGGCCCTCCTCCTCCCCTTCATCGAGGAAGCCAACGTCGCTTCACGCTACAGCCTGAAGAAGAGCTGGTGGGACACGACGAGCAACGGCGGCATGGGCGCCGATCCCGTCCTCGGGATCCCGGCCGATTCGAATCTCGCTCTGGCGCTGACGAGTATCCCGTCGTTTCTCTGCCCGTCGACGCCGGGCCGCGACAAGCTCCTCTCGATCCCTGTCCGGACGAATTCCGGCAGCAGTTACTCCGCAACAGCCAAGAGCGGTCGGCCGGCCTTCACCGTCGCCCAGCCACTCGGCCAGACCGACTACGACTGCATGAACGGCATCAAGAGCAACGTCATCGGCACGAGCACCGCCGACGATCCCTACTACGACCTTCCCAACAAGGCCAAGAACCCCGAATGGTCGCGGGCGGCCCTCCAGAAGAACTACCCCACGCCGCTCCGCGAGATCCTCGACGGCACCTCGAAGACGATCATGATGGTCGAGTGCGCTGGCCGGCCCGATGTCTGGCGTGGCAAGAAGAAGTTGACCGTCGCTGATACCAGCTCGGCCACGCCGCAGATCGTGCCGAGCGATTCCGGGGTCGGCTGGGCTGATTCCGATGCCCCGTTCTCGATCGACGCCTGCACCTCCGCGGGGCTCGTCTATAAGACGCTCAACTACTGTGCGTCCAAAGACTGCGGCTCGGGTATCGCCGACAAGCCTTTCAACGGCACCAATGCCAACGAGGCCTACTCGTTTCATCCCGGCGGGATGATGGTGGTGATGGTCGACGGCTCGGCGCAGTACTTCGCCGACGACATGGACCTGCGGACGTTCGCGGCCCTGCTCACGAAGCGCGGCGGCGAGTCCGCCCAGGCCCAGTGATGATCCGGCCTTGAACGACACCACTAAGCCGCGTCCCCAGCGCCTCGCGTGGGGCCCGGGAAGGCTCTGCCCCCTCGTCATCCGCTGCCAGAAGCGGCCAGGCCCCCCAGAAAGACATCAACCTTTTTGGGGGGCCGGAGGGGGCGCCACGGCCGGGCCGCTCATCGAATCCTCACAGTCGCTTCATCGAACGCTCACAAAGCGCTCGTAGAAAGTGAATGGTAGGGGAATGGCGGTGCACCACGCGTTTGCGGGGTGTGCCGCCGAACCTCGGGATTCCTTCACCCTCTGGGCTATTCATTCCCATGCGTCATTTTTCCCCTTCGATCCGGCGTGGGTTCACGCTCGTCGAGCTTTTGGTCGTGATCGCGATCATCGGCACGCTCGTCGGCCTGCTCCTTCCCGCCGTTCAGGCTGCCCGTGAGGCCGCCCGCAAGAGCCAGTGCTCCAACAACGTCAAGCAGATCTCGCTTGGCAATCTCAACTACGAGTCGGCCACCCGTCGTTACCCCACCAGCGGTGAGGGGAAGACCGGCGCTGGGCTCGACGGCATGAACGTCAACTCGTTCTTCACCCAGATCCTCGCCTACATCGAGCAGCAGAACATCTCCAACCAGATGAACATGAAGGCCCCGTACTGGGCCCCGGCGAATCAGCTTGCCGCGGCCTCGTTCGTCAACACCTTCATCTGCCCCTCCAACGGCCTGACGAAGGACGAGTACGGCGGGACCAACTCCGCCGCCGTTGCCGCGAACGCCCAGTTCAAGTACTACGGCCAGACCCACTACATGCCGGTCGCCTACACCGACATCGATCCGGTCACCGGGATGCGGAACAAGCGCACCGGCTCGAGCATGGGCGGCTACAAGCAGGGCCTCCTCTCGTACGACCAATCGACGAAGGTCTCTTCTGCCCAGGACGGCACGAGCAAGACGGTCGTCTTCTTCGAGGATGCCGGTCGCAACATGCAAAACGGTGGCAAGCGTTCCCCCAGCCTCGGCGGCAACACCGTGTGGGTTCGCACCAGCGGCGGCACCTCCACCGTCCTCGTCTCCGGTGATGCCAACTGGGTCGATGGCTCGAGCCCCGACATGCCTCCCGGTGAAGGTGTCGGCATCGGCACCTGCCCCAACCGCTGGGCCGATCCCGACAACGCCAGCGGCGTCTCCGGCGCCCCGTGGGACGAGGGGAACAATCCCCGCATGACCAGCATCATCAACAACACCAAGCAGCCCCTTGGCGGATCGGCCGCCACCTGCCTCTGGTCGACCAACAACTGCGGACCCAACGACGAGCCCTTCAGCCTCCACTCCGGTGGCGGTTGCTTCGGCGGCCTCGCCGACGGCAGCGTGTCGTGGTTCGGCGATGACCTCGACTGCCACGTCCTCCGCCAGCTCTCCGATCCCGCTGACGGCGAGGCTCCCCGCTTCAGCGGCAACTGAGCCGGTTGCAGCGGGTGGGGGGCGGAATCGCTCCTCCACCAGGATGTTCAAACCCAGACACCCCCGGTCGCAAGGCCGGGGGTGTTTTTTTGTCTCTTCTTTTGGCTCTGGCAGTCCCTGTCTGCTTCTGTTGCGGACCCGTCGAAACCTGTTGGAAACTCGTGCTTCCCTTTCCACGCCGACAGCCCCCCACCCGCCGGCCACCCCATTCCGTCACCCCAGGCACGTTCCGGGCACCCCAAAGCGACGTTTGGAAGGAGCATTTTTCACAGACGTCAGACGTCTCCACGCCGCTGGAGCGATCACCGGCCGACAGCGGAAACACCACATTCAGACACATTTCCGACACCTCACTCAACATCGAAGCAGGACGGCCGAGAGCGTGTTTCATCGGGATTTCGTGAAAAATGCACCATCTTACGGGAACATTTGTGCAGGTTCACTTCACAGCTCTCATGATGCTGTATCTCCTTCTCTTCCTGTTTCCTCTTCTTCCTTTCTTTCATCCATGAGAAGAAGAAAAGA
>CANGGC010000055.1 GCA_947453125.1 Planctomycetaceae bacterium
AGGCCGTCCTTCCACTCGAGATTCCCCTTGAGTTGCTCCAGGCGGTAGGGGAACCAGGACGGTTCGATCGACACCGTGTCGCCGTGCGGCGTCGCCCTGACCTCGACGGTCGTACCGCGGGCCCGGATGGCATGACGGATGGTGGCCTGGAAGTCGACCATCCCCCGGGGGTCGAGATCGTCCCAGACGTTGCGGGCGCCGCGCGGCAGCGCGTCGCGCAGCTCGCGTTCGATGACGACCCCCTGCCCGGCCAATTCGAGCGTCAGTTCCCCGTCGTCGGCCCCGCGGGGCACCAGCCCGCCGGTGCAGCGCACCGTCCCTGTGTCATTGCTGCCGACAATGTCCTTGATCGTCCAGGTGCCATCCTGCATCCGCAGGCTTCCCTGGACCTTGGTGAGCGGATAGGGGAAGCCGGCGTAGTTCATCGAGCAGTCGACCAGACGAATCCCGAGGGTGTTGGAATGACCGGCTGGAAAGCGGGCATCACGTTCATGACGGAAGACGAAATCGAAGACGCCGGCCGCCCGCAATGATCGCACGATCGCCTGGCTGCGCGCGGGCATCGCGGCGAGCAGGCCATCATCGACACGCATCGCATCCCCGCGGACCTCGAGCGCACCGGCCGTCCCCTGGGGCGTCGACCGGAACGCCCCCTCGATGTGGACCGGACGGCCGCCGGCCTGCCCGGTGAGGTGAATCGCCACCGCCCCGCCATCGACGACGACGGTGCCGACGGTGCGGTCGACGCGGTACGGAAAACGGTAGTGGGTGAGCGAGGCGTTCCGGCAACGGACCGAGACCTTCGGATCGATTGCGCCTGCGCGACGGGTGAACTGGGCCCGCAGATCGACCTCACCGGCAGGGAGGAGCCGACTCCACTGCACCTTCCACGTATCGGGAAGGAGGCCCTCCCATTGCCGATCGACGACGAGCCGCTCCGCCTCGAGGATGAGATCGAAATCGGCGTCACCACTCCATCCGGCCAACCGCCCCGACCCGCGGAGGAGCGCCGAACCAGTATGGGCCTCGAGCCGCTCGCAGCGCACGCCCGTCCTGTCGGCAACGAAGGCCGCCGAGATGTCGCGGAGCGGAAAGGGGAGCGAGGCATGTTCGTAACGCCCCGACTCCAGCCGGGCGGCCACCGTCGTCTGGGTGGCGCCGAGATCGCGGAGCGAGCCGGCCGCCCGCCAGCCGAGGTCGATCCGACCCCGGAGGCCGCTCCCGAAACGCCGGACTTCGGCCGCCCGCTCCGCCGACGCGATCGACTCCGCCTCGGCCGCGACCAGATGCATGAGTCGGGGGGCGACGTCGATCGATTCGATGGCCCCGGTGAGATCGAAGCCACCGGTGGCGGGGACGACTCTCCCCTGGACGCTCGCCCGATCGAACAGATCGCCGTCGGCGCTCCCACGGACCGCGACGGTGTCGTTGGCCTCTGGCTGGAGGTCGACCTGGACGCGGCGGAGCGTCGTCCGGGCCTGGAGCCTGAGGTCATCGACCAGGAGCGTGCCATCCTCGACACTCACCGGCACCATCGTCTCGCCTCCGGCATGCCCGGCGAGTCGGGAGATGTTCCATGCCCCCTGATGATGTCGCACCACATGGACGACCGCCCGACGGACACGCACGGAGGCGATCTTCGGAGTGCCAGCGGAGAGATCCGCAAGCGTCGTCCCGCAGGCCAGCCGCACCTCGTCGATCCAGACCAACTGCCGCCACTGCTGGGGCATCTTCGGGTCGGTGAGCGAGACTCCGCGGAGGACGAGCCCCTCTCCGGAGACGACGCTCGCCCCCTGCACCTGAACGACGAGATCGGGAAACTCCCGCGCCAACCGAGCCTCGGCGCGGATCCGCACCTCCTCGCCAAGTCGGTTCGAACCGATAGCGACGGCGGCGATCACCGCGGCGACCGTGACGGGCACGGCCCAGCGCACGACCGTCCAGAGCGTGTCGGAGAAGCGGTTCAAGGGATGGGGCGCAGGGGACTTCCGGCCGGGACGGATGGCCGGGAACGGGTCGAACGGGGGCGGGAGGGTACGTGCCCAGGAAACCCGGGGTCAACAGCCCCTCAGGCCCGGTTCCCCCGCGGGCCGGCCGGGCCGAACGCCCCGGATTCCGTGAACCACGCCCCCTTGCTATAGTGCCGATCCTCACATGCCGTTTCCGGGGGGAAACGGCGTGGATTGCCCCCCTTCATTCACGCAAGCGAGATCGCATGAACGCGCCCGAGCACTCCGCCCACTCCTCCGCCGACGCCGGTGCGCCGGCGGGCGTCAACGCCCAGCGGCTCCTCTGGGCAGGTTTCATGGCGATCGCGGCCGCGGGGGTCGGCTTCTCCATCCGGGCCGGCATTCTCGGCCAATGGGCCGAACAGTACGGCTTCACCCAGACCGAATTGGGCGCCATCACCGGCGGTGGTCTGACCGGCTTCGGGATCATCATTCTCCTCTCCAGCCTGATTGCCGACCGGATCGGTTTCGGGCGACTGATGACCGCCGCGTTCGCGACCCACATCGTGTCGGCCGTCCTCACCCTGGCGGCCGGCGCTGCCTATGCCTCAGGAGGCAAGCCCGCGGCCTATTTCTGCCTCTTTTGGGGCATGTTCCTGTTTGCCATCGGCAACGGCATCGCCGAGGCGGTCGTCAATCCGCTCGTGGCGACGCTCTTCCCCAAAGACAAGACCCACTACCTCAACATCCTCCACGCCGGATGGCCGGGCGGCCTGATCCTCGGCGGTCTCGCCAGCTACTTCATGACTGGCGGCGCTGACGCCAAACCGGTGGCATGGCAAGTCCAGATCTCGCTGTTCCTCATTCCGGTCGCGATCTACGGCCTGATGCTCCTCGGCCAGCGGTTTCCAAAGAGCGAAGCAAGCACGTCGGGCATCTCCTACCGTGACATGCTCGGGGAACTCGGGATGCTCGGTGCCGCCGTGATCTGTGCCCTTCTGGCACTGTTCTTCAAGAGCGATCTCCAGTTCCCGCTCTGGCTCGCGGCCGCCGCCGGCGCTGCCCTGCTCGTGGGCTTTGGTGCCGCGACCGGCTGGAAGATCGGCTATCCGATGCTCGCCTTCCTCCTCCTCATCCACGCGTTGGTCGGCTACGTCGAGCTCGGCACCGATTCCTGGATCGGCAAGATCACCGGCAGCATCATGGCCAGCCCGGCCAATGGCCTGCTCCTCTTCGTCTACACCTCGGCGTTGATGTTCATCCTCCGCTTCTTTGCCGGCCCGATCGTCGAGCGGATCTCGCCGCTCGGTTTGCTCGCCCTTTCGGCACTTCTCGGAGCCCTCGGGCTGACGCTCCTCGGCAACGCCGAGGGGGGCGTGATGTGCATCGTGGCCGCCACCGTCTACGGCATCGGCAAGACCTTCCTCTGGCCGACGATGCTGGCCGTCGTGAGCGAGCAGTTCCCCAAGGGTGGCGCGATCACGATCGGTGCCACGGGTGCCGCCGGCATGCTCTCCGCCGGACTGCTTGGCGGCCCTGGAATCGGTTTCTTCCAGGATCAGAACGCCTCGCAGAATCTCAAGCAGGCCGACCAGGCGGTGTACGAGCGCTACAAGTCGGACAAGGAGGGGGAGTTCCTTTGGCTGAAGTCGGTCGGGCTCGACGGCAAGAAGGCCGCCGTGCTCGAAGACGGTGGCAAGGAGGCCCAGCGCGCCCTCGACCTGATGCGTTCCGACAAGGCCACCAACCCCAAGGCGGTCGCCGAGCAGGAGAGCCTCGTGAAGTGGTGGGATACCGCCGCGGCGACGGCGCCCACCGACAAGAAGCTCGTGGAGGCGGCCGGGCTGTTCGGCGGACGCCAAGCCCTCAAGCTCACGGCGCTGGTGCCGGCCACGATGCTCCTCTGCTATCTCGCCCTTCTTGGCTGGTTCAAGTCCCGCGGTGGCTATCAGGCCCGCGGCGTCCATCACTGAACGGGCTGAGCCCGGCCTGCCAGGGCCGGGTGGACTGAGCCCGGCCTCCCAGGGCCGGGTTGGCTAAGCCCGGCCATTCGATCAACAGACGCCCGGCACTTCCCCCATGGGAGTGCCGGGCGTCGGCGTTTCAGCGGGCGTTTTCGCGGGGTGAAACACCGGGGCGAAGTTCGATCCTGCCGGACGGGGTGACACTCCCCCGCACGCCGCCCGGGAGGCAGATCGCGGCCGCTTCCCGGCGTTCGGCCGCGGCAAGCAGGGCCACGAGGCGGGAATAGTGGGCGGCCGTCATGTCGCGCTCCGGCCAGCCCTCCTGCCGCCACAGGGCCCCGAACACCCCGGCGAGGAGATGGGGATCGAGGCCTGACAGGGCCGCGGCATCGAGGCTGACAGCGCCGTCGGCCAGCCGGCGGGTGTGGCGGTCGAGGAGGTATCCGGCCGCACTGTCGAGGGCTTTCGAGACAAGCCCTGCCTGCTGCCCGAGGCGGACAAGCGCCTCGGTGGCCGCGGGCCACGCCCCTGCTTCGACACGCGGCAACACCTCGTGCCGGAGAAACGCCCGGGCGAAGCGGGGATCGGCATTCGACGCATCCTCGCGCCACGAGAGCCCACGATCGACGAGAAAGCGACGGAGTTCGCCCCGGCGGACGCCCAGCAGTGGCCTGAGCAGGGCCACGCCATCGATGAACCGCCGGGCGGATTTCATTCCCGAGAGCCCAGCCACCCCCGTCCCGCGCAGCGCCCGATGGAGGATCGTCTCGGCCTGATCGTCGGCCGTGTGGGCCACGAGCAGATGCCTGGCCCCACGCTCGTGGGCGGCCCGTCCGAGCCAGTCATAGCGGAGACGCCGGGCGCGGGCTTCGAGCCCCTCGCCGCCGTTCCCCGTCGCTCCCCCCAGGCCGAGCCGCTCCGTCACGACCTCCACGCCGAGATCGGCAGCGAGGGCCACGACGAAACGGAGATCCTCGTCGGCCTCGGGCCGCAGGCCATGGTGGGCGTGGGCCACGAGGATCCGCCCGCTCGCTCCCCGCCGGCTCGCGAGCGCGGCGAGGGCCACGACCAGGGCGACGCTGTCGGCTCCCCCCGAAACGCCGACGAGCACCGGCCAATCCCACAATCCCTGCTTCGGTAGGGCCGCCGCGAGCGTTACGAGAAGATCGTCGTCCGGTGGTTCGTGCGTTGGGCCTGCCATGACCGCCCATTTTGCCGCCGCGGCCCTGCCGGCCGCCATCCGATCCCCCAAACCAGCCTGCACAGAGCAGGTTGTGGATAAAGTGTCCCGCCGCTGGATGCGGCGGCCGACATCCACGACAAACCTCGGCTTTTTCGGGGATGTCCTGAGTGGAAAAAGGTCATGGATGACTTTTTCCACGGACAGATAGGGAAGGCGATCTTCCCCCACGCTCCCCTCATGGCTACAGTCCCGGCCCATCCGGCCCCGGCCGCCCTCCGTGCGGCTGCTCCGGAGTCCACCCCCGAGGGATCTCGCATGTGCCCCGCCCGTGCCGTCGCTGAAGCCGGTTCCCGGTCATCGCGCCGCCCGTTTCTGGCTGGTGTCTGCCTGGCCATCGCGTCGCTCGTGCCGGTAGCATCCGGTTGTTCCACGCTCCTCACGGCGGCCTATCTCATCGCCCCCCAGGACACCCCGGCGGAATACAAGGGCCTCAAGGGGAAGCATGTCGCGGTGATCTGCAAGCCGATCGTCGAACTCGAGTTCAGCGACGCCGGATCCTCCCGCGAACTCGCCGGCACCGTCGGCGCGCTGATCGAGAAGAACGTCCGGAAGACTCGTGTCATCAGTCAGGACGAGGTCGCCCGCTGGATCGACGAGAACTCCTGGATTGACTACCCCACCGTCGGCAAGTCGCTCGACGCCGACATGGTGGTGGGGATTGATCTCGAATCCTTCCGTATGCACGAGGGCTCGACGCTCTACCGAGGACGCGCGAGCTTCTCCGTCCGCGTGTTCGACGTCGCCGAGAAGAAGGTCGTGTTCACGAAGCGCTACGACGACTTCAGCTTCCCGACCGACGGTGCCATGCCGGTCAGCGATCGCAGCGAGGCACAGTTCCGAGCCATGTTCCTCCAGATCCTCGCCCAGCGGATCTCGCGCAACTTCCACGCCTACGACAGCCGCGAAAGCTTCGCCGACGGCAACCTGACGTTCTAGCTTCACGTGGCCCAAGCCATCCATGGCCTTGGGCCACTTGGGGGCGTGCAAACGCCACCGCGGGGACGCGGATGTCGTTTTCACGCCCCGGAGAGCGTCGCATCCCGCGACGCCGTCGCTCACGCGACTTCACGCGGCCCAAGCCATCCATGGCCTCCAACCGGCTGCCCCGACAGCCGGCATCGAAAGACTTGGGGGCGGTCAGAGGTTCTTGAGATTCCGCTTCGGCTTCGGCGGACCGAGCTTCCGCTTCTGGTCGTCCGAAGGGGGCGCCGGCACGTTGTTGTTGTTTCCGGCGTCGGCCATCTGCGGCGTGTTCACCCCGGTGAACCGCTCCGTCCACCGATACCCCAGCGGGGTCCGCAACTCCGTGGCGGCCACCTGCGCCCACGGGGTGCCAGCATGCTCGCGGACCACGCGTTCGAGGAGTTCCGTGGCCTGCTTGGCGAGCTTCTCCGTCTGCGATCCGACGGTGACCTCCTCGCTCGGCTCCAACTGCCAGGTGTCGTTCTTCTCGTCCTGGAACTTCATCCCCAGCTTGGCTTGGGCAAGCATCTGGTTGTAGGCATCGGTCCGGACCTTCGCCGCGAGCACCCGCCCGAGCGCCAGGTCGTAGCCCGCCTGCCAGCGTCGTTCCTTGATCGCCTCCCGCCCCGGTGCTCCGGTGGTCAACGTGGCGTGGAGCGCGTCGATCCTCGGCTGGGCCCTGGCCGCCACCTTTTGGGCGTCGGAGAGGAGGGCTGCCAGTGCCGCATCGTCCCGCCGGGGGAACGTCATCACCGGAGACTCCATCGGCTGGATCTCCGTCGACCGTGCCGACTCGACGAGAGCCTTTTTGGCCGCGTTGCCCGTGATGTCCTGCTGGAGTTTCGCCGCAGAGACGTAGTCGGGCTGGTAGGCCTGCATCACGTCGGGATCGAAGAAATAGCGGATCTGGGACGCCATCGGCCCCACCATCTGGTTGGTGACCCGGCCCCGCTCACCGCTGTTGGGATGAACGCGGAAGTAGATCCCGCCGGTTTCCGCGCACAGCTTGGAGAGGCTGAACGGCCCGAAGCCTGAATCGATCGCCTCGTCCTCGCGGGCGCCGCTGCTGACGCGCACCACTTCGGGATAGAGCGTCTCCGGCCCCTGTTCGATCACCGCCCACTGCTCGGCATCGCCTTGGTCGAACTTGGGGTCGAACTCGACATACTTCATCCGCACCTCCCGCATCCCGAACGGCGCCGGAACACCGACGACATAGACGGGGATGCCGAGTTTGCGGCAGTACTGCGCTGTCTGGTCGGCAAGTTGCTGGTCATTCCCCACCTCGTCGGTGAAGGCGACGACCATCACATTCCTCTTTGGTGCAGAGGTGCGGTAGATCCGGGCGCTGTCGGCCGCGGCCCGAATCGCCGCAAACGTCATCTCCACCCCGGAATCGTCGACCGGCACCGAGTCGATCGCCTTGATCACCTCGGCAACGTCGGCGGTCGGTTTCTTGGTGATCAGCGATACGTTCTTCCCGAACGCCACCACGAGGTTTTCGAGATCGGGGCGGTGTCGCTGCGTGCGGTCGGCGCCCAGTTCATGAAAAACGCGCTCCAGCCGACTGGCGATCTCCTTGCGCTGCGCCGAGAGGCTCACCGACTGATCGAACACCCAGACGACGACCGTCGGACGCTGCCGAAGCGAAGCATCGATCTCGGCAGTCAGGCGGTCGACCGCGCCCGACGCGCCACTGGTGGTCGCGCCGACCGCCCCCCGGACGACGATCGTCTCGTCCATCTCGGTGGCGGTGGGAAGTTCGTCGAGCGGATCGATCTGGATGTCACCGACGAGTTCCGGACTGGGCTCGACTGGCGTCATCGAAACCGTGTCGAGGACGGGGGCGAGCGACTGGGCGACGTCGGCTGACTTGTCATCGCCGGCAGCACCGGTCTCCTCCGGCATGTCGCTGACGATCATCTCCTGCGGCGCCAGATCGACCTCATCGTCACGCTCGAGGGGCGTCTCGATGACGGTCACCGCCGGACGCGTTGCCGGCGGCGTGGCCACGCCAACAAGGGCGAGCGTGAGGAGGAGCACGACATGGAGCACGAGGCTGGCAGCCAACGCCGGCAGATCGCGGGCGAGCAGCGCCGAGGTCCCCGTCACTCCATCGTCGGGGCCGTCCGAATCTTCCGGCGGTCCGACTGCTGTGGTGTGGCGTGCCATGGGTTTCCCTCTGCGTCAGCGTCCCGGCCCGCCGTGGTCCGGGGCTGCCTCCGAGCAGCATTCTACCCAATCCGCCGGGGAAAGACCCGATCCAGCCCTTTTTCCCCCCCGCTGGGCGCGTTCAGGCCGTCAGGGGAGGCGGAGGTCCATCCCGGCGACGAGGAGGGCGGGGCTACGGAGCTGGTCGCGATTGGCCTCCCACAGCCGGCCGGCCATGGCGCGGTCGCCATAGAACCGCTCCGCCAGGCTCTCGAGCGATTCGCCCGGCCCCACCCGGACCCGCGCCGGGCGGCGTGCCGGCTCGATCGGCGCTGCCCCGCCGGAAAGCCCCCGCTGCCGTGCCGCGGGAGGAACCCAGGTGGGGGGAATGCGGAGCGAAAGCCCAATGGGCAAAACCGCCGGATCGGTGAGGCGATCGCGGTTGGCCGACCAAATCGCCTCCGCAGCGCCAGGGTGGCCGTAGAGGCGGGTCGCGATCGAAGTGAGATCGTCGCCGTCCCGGATCGTGTAGGTGCTCGGAGGAGCCGACGGGGCCACTGCCGCTGCCGGCGGCAGGCCGGCGGCCGGCGAAGAGGCCGCGAAGGCCGGCGCCGACGCGATCTCGGCCGAGACGGTGTGAATCACCCCTCCCCCCGACATGGCCCCCCCCGCCAACGTCGTCGCACCATCACGGGCTGGCGTGCTCACGGCCAAAGGAG
>CANGGC010000056.1 GCA_947453125.1 Planctomycetaceae bacterium
CGACAAGGGTGTGCGGATCCCCGCCGGCATGACGATCGGCTTTGATCCCGAGGCCGACGCGGCGATGGGCTTGACGATCTCCGCCGGAGGGGTGACGGTGGTACCCAAAGGCCACCTCTTCCCGACCGCTGCCCCGCTCCGGGGGAGCCGCACCGGCGGGATCGCCCCCATCGGCACCGACCTGGATTGCCCCGCCCCGTCGCCCCCGTGACATCGAGTTCGATCCGCTGCTGTTCCCCGCTTTGCGCCACGTTCCCCCTATGCCGAAACGCAATCTCGTCCTCCTCTGTCTGATCGCCCTCGCCAGCCTCCTGGCATGGGCTGCCCGCGACCGTGGTGGCCGGGGACGGCTGTATGGCGAAGTCACCGGGCATGTCGGCCAGATGGTTCTCGAACCGGTCGATGACGAGGCCCTCTTCCGTGGCGCGATGGAAGGGATGTTCGCGCGGCTCGACGAACACTCCGCATTCGTGTCGGTCGAGCCGGGGAATATTTCCGCCATTGAGCCTGCGGCCGAGTTCGCCGGCGTCGGCCTCGAGCTCACGACCGAGGTTCGCGACCGGCTGCCGGCGGTGATCACGCCGCTGGTCGGATCGCCGGCGTGGCTTGCCGGCATCGCGGCCGGAGACAGGATCGTGGCGATCGACGGAATCGCCACCGATCGAATGCGGCTCAAAGAAGCGGTGGCCAGGCTCCGCGGACCGGCTGGCAGTCGGGTGGTGCTCGATATCGCCCCCCCCGACGGTGATCCCGCCGTAGCGAGCGACGAAGCAGGAAACATCACGGCCACGAGGAGCGTGTCGCTGGAGCGGGCGATGCTCCGGTCCGAGACGGTCTGCGGCGACCGGCGCCGGGCCGACGGTTCCTGGGATTGGTTCCTCGAGGGGGAGGAGGGAGTGGCGTTGATTCGTCTCTCGCGGTTCTCGCCCCATTCCGTCGGCGAACTCGATCGGGCGGTCGCGGAGATCGCCGCGGCGGGCCAGCCCTCGGGGGTGATCCTCGACCTCCGCGGGAATCCCGGCGGGAGTCTCGATGCGGCGATCGATGTCTGTGACCGGTTTCTCGAGGACGGTGTGATCGTGTCGATGCGCCGTCGCCCCGCCGCGGGTACCCGGCCCGTGCCGGCCTCTTCCCAACAACTCGACGTCCGCCGGGCGACCCCTGGGGCGCTCCTCAGCGGGGCGCCGATGGTGGTGATCGTCGATGGCCTGACGGCAAGCGCCGCCGAGATCGTCGCGGCCTGCCTCCAGGATCATGGGCGGGCAGTTATCGTCGGGAGTCGGACGTTCGGCAAGGGGACGGTCCAGACCACCGTCCCACTCTCCGATGGTCGCCATGCGGTCCGGCTGACGACGGCCGAATACCTCCGCCCGAACCTCGCCCCCCTCCACCGTCGGCCGCACGACCCGGACGACCAGGCCTGGGGAGTGTGGCCCGACCGCGGTTACGAACTCTCTCCGACCGGCGGGACGCTGGAAGTCGTGCGTGACTGGCGTCTGCGCCGGGATGCAGTGCCTAGGCACCCGGCGGTGGTGTCGATCGGAGCGGAGCCGGTGGCCGACAGCGCGGGGGGCGAATCATCGGCTCTCTGGCCCCGCCACGTCGACCCGGTGCTCGGCCGCGCCGTGGCGGCAATCGGAGGCCGGCGGGCGCTGGCGGAGGCGGGGGAGTGAGCGACTCCCGGCGCCCTCCCGCTCACCCCGCGCCGATCTCGGTGGCGAGGAAGAAGCTCCCTGCGATGCACACGAGGCCGCGGACTCCGGCGAGCTTCCGAGCGGTGGCCAGGGCGGCGGCCGGTGAGTCGGCTGCCGTCGGCACGGGCAGCCCTGCCGCGGCACAGGCCGCCACGAGCCGCTCGGTTGTCGCCGCCCGGGGGTTGGTGAGATAGCGGGTGACGACAACCCGGTCGAACCGGCCCCGGCAGCAGGCGAGCATCTCCTCGATCTGCTTGTCGGCGCTGGCTGCGAAGAGGAGCACGCGCGGCGCACCACGCGCCGTCGTGGCTGCGAGTGGGGCTTCGAGCGTCTCGACAAGCGACTCCATCGAGGCAACGTTGTGGGCCGCGTCGAGGATCACCAGCGGCCGGTCGGCGATCCGCTCGATCCGCGCCGGGAGATGAACCGATGCCAACCCGGCCCGCACGGCCGTCTCGGGGATCCGGAAGCCACGCCGACGGAGTTCACCGATCGTCATCACGGCAAGCCCGGCGTTGTCGGCCTGGTGACGGCCGGCCATCGAGAGGGGATAGGAGAGTTCCGGCCCGCCTCCACCTGCAGCGCGGAGCAGGAGCGTGCCGCCGGCGAGCGGTGTCGCGGCGTTTGCCGGGGCGTGTGAAATCGTGAAGTCGCGGTCGATCAGCCGGAGCGGTGCCCGGCGCTTCCGGGCGGTGGCGATGATCACTTTCCGGGCGGCCGTGTCGTGCGCACCGCACACGACGGCGCAGCCCCGTTTGATGATCCCCGCCTTCTCCGTGGCGATGTGGCGGACGGTGGGGCCGAGGATCGCCATGTGGTCGAGGCTGATGCTCGTGATCACCGAGACGACCGGGCGGGAGACGTTGGTGGCGTCGAGCCGGCCGCCGAGCCCGGTCTCGAGAACGGCGATGTCGACCTTGGCCCGGGCGAAGTGATCGAAGGCCGCGGCCGTCACCACCTCGAACCAGGTCGGCACTCGCGTGCCACGGCGGAGCGCGGAGGCATCGAGCCTCTCGACGGCCGGCGCGACCGTGGCGAACGAGTGGAGGAGATCGGCCTCGGCGATCGGCCGGCCGTCGACCGCGATCCGCTCCTCGAGCCGATGGACGTGGGGGGAGAGGTAGCGACCGACCCGCAGCCCGGCTTCCCCGAGGATCGCGGCGATCATCGCCACCGTCGAGCCCTTGCCCTTCGTGCCAGCCACATGGACCACTGGAAAGGCGTCGTGCGGGTTGCCGATCAGGGCGAGCAGCCGTCGCATCCTCGCCAGACCGAACGAGCCGTCGCCCCCCGGGCCGGTTGGCATCAGCCGCTCGTAGTTCACCCGCGAATCGAGCCATCCGAGCACCGCTGCCCGGGGCCCGGCATCGAGCTGGTCGCCTCGGGGGCGGGGGGTCGACCGCGATCGAGGCATCTTCCGCAAACTCCCACGGCGCCGTGAATCCCCCGAGTGTACCGCCAACTGGCCCGCTTCCGGCGACCAATCGGGCTTGATCGCCAGGCGCGTTTCCAAGACGCTCCGCCGCCCGGCGATCCCTCCGCTCTCGCGCTTTTGGCCACCATGCCTTTTCCCGCAGCCACCATCGACTCCATCGACCGGCGTCGGGGGTTCCCGATGCCCGTGGCCGGCGTGACGGCGGCGGCCGTGACCATCTTCCTGGTGTTTGGCAGCACCGCGGCGGCGCAGGCTCCCGCAGAGACGCTCGGGACGCCGCCGGCGCTGTCGGCAGCACCGCCAGCCGATTCCTTCCCGGCGTTTCCGTCCGCTCCGGCACGTGCCCTGCCGCCGACGCCGCCGGCTCCACCACTTCCCCCCTTGCCGTCCGCCGGGGCTGGAGCGCCCCCTTCCGCGCCGGTGACCTCTGGCCAGGTCGGAGGAGGCGTGCCGCTCGACGGCGGTGTGGTGCCTCCACCGATGTATGTCCCCGACATCAACGATCTCGGCGGCTATGCGGCCCTCCCCGAGGCTGTGGCCACCGACATTGTTCCCCCCTGGCCCCGTTGGTTTGCCGGCGCCAGCGGCCTGATGATGACGCGCACGCTGCCGTCTGGAACGGCCACGATGCAACCGGCCGCCGGGCTGACGACGCTCACCACCTCCTCGGCGGCAGCCACCTGGCCCGGTGGACTCGATTTCCAGGTGGGACGGTGGATGGGGGAGCAGCAGAATTGGGCGCTCGAAGGGATCTATTGGGGGGTGTATGGCCTCGGCACCTCCGCGACGGTGACGGGGACAGGGATCGATGCGATCCCCCAGGCGCCTGGCGTGATCCTCGCCGGATCCCCCGCATCGGCCTTCCTCACCGATGCCACGCAGCAGCAGGTGGCCCGGTCAGATCTCGTCAATGACGTCGAGATCAACTGGCTCTACCGCCTCACCGACCGCCCCGAGTTCCTCGCGCCCGACCGTCGGGTCGGTTTCATGTGGCTGGCCGGCTTCCGCTTCTTCGAACTCCAGGACGTGCTCTCGCAGACGTCGACGTCGTCGACACTTCCGCCGTCGTCGATCGGCGCGAATCAATCGCTCCTCTCGGTGGCGACCAACAACAATCTCTACGGCGCTCAGTTGGGGGCCAAGGCCGACTGGCGGATTGCGCCGCGGATCCGGCTCTCCGCGGTGCCGAAGTTCATGATCGGGGGCAACGCGATCACGAACACCACCGAGCTGACCACGATCAATGGCTCCGGGGCCACCTTCTCCGGCGGGCAGCCGGTGAATGTCCATTCGACGCTCGGCGTCTTCTCCTGGCTGGGGAGCGTCGATAGCTCGGTGGCCTGGGATGTGACCGACCGCTGGAGCGTGTGGTTGGGCTACCGTGTCGTCGGCGTGGGCAATATCGCCCAGGCAGACGGCCAATGGCCGTCGACGCTCGCCGCGCCAAGCTCGCTCCAGGGGATCAACGCCGGCTCGAGCACGATCCTCCACGGCGGCTTCGCCGGCTTCCAGGGCCGGTACTGAAGTCGGCTGATTTCCCCCTGCTGCCGCCTTGCAGACGCACGGGTATCCGATCGGCCCCTCGACGGCCTGCTATCGCGAGCAGTAGTCGATCGCCCTGGCGATCTCGCTCTTGAGATCCTTGCGGGCCACGATCCGGTCGACGAACCCGTGCTCGAGGAGGAACTCGCTCGTCTGGAAGCCCTTGGGGAGCTCGACGCGGATCGTCGCCTTGATCGTGCGCGGGCCGGCGAAGCCGATCAGCGCTCTCGGTTCGGCGAAGCAGAGATCACCGAGTGACGCGAAGCTTGCCGCCACGCCGCCCATCGTCGGGTTGGTGAGAACGGAGATGAACAGGCCGCCGGCCTGGGAGTAGCGGGCCAAGGCCGCCGACACCTTCGCCATCTGCATCAGCGAGAGGATCCCTTCGTGCATCCGGGCGCCGCCGCCCGAGGCCGAGATGATGATCAGCGGCAGCTTCTGCGGGGTGGCCCGCTCGATAAGCCGGGTGAGGCGTTCGCCGACGACGCTCCCCATGCTCCCCATGATGAACGATGAGTCGGTGACACCACAGGCGACCCGTCGGGCCCGGATCATGCCGGTGCCGGTGAGCGCGGCGTCGGAAAGGCCGGTCCGCTTTTGCTCGGCCACGAGCCGCTCGGCGTAGGGCTTCTTGTCACGAAAACCGAGCGGGTCGGTCGGACGGAGACCGGCGTCCCATTCCTCGAACGTGCCGGTGTCGAAGAGCTGTTCGATCCTGGTCGCCGCCGAGACATACCAATGGAATCCGCACTTCGGGCAGACGTTGAGGATCTCCTCCGCTTCCTTGCGGTAGATCGTCTGCTGACAGCCGTCGCACTTCTGCCACAGTCCTTCCGGAACCCCTCGTTTCGGCCGCGGTGCGCGGGGCGTGGGGGATGCTGACGGGGGGGCGCCAGAGGGCTTCGTGGCAGGGGCCGGCTCATGACCGGCCGGCGCCACCTTGCCGGCGAGTTGCGAAGCGGCGGGGGGATTGCGTCGTTCCATGCGACCGGTCGGGAAGGGGGGCAACGGCAAGGAAGAAAATCCGCGGCAGCAAGGCTGCCAAACCTGACGTCCCAATTGTAGTCGGTGGCGGTCAACCGATGCTGCGCCGGTCTCGCCGCCCCCTGCTGGAGGGGCGACGGTAACGTTTTCGCCGAGAATCTCAGGATGGCGCCAGGCCGAGTCGCCCGCGGAGCGTTGCCAGCGCCGTGGCACCGCCGAAGACCCCAAACCCAGTCGCAGGCAGAGGGGGCCGCGGCGTGGGGGGGGTGACCCGGAGTTCCACTGCCGCGGGGGCGGTCGCCGCGATCTCCCACAGGTCGCCGGGGCCGTTGCCGGTCAGCAGGGCATGGATGATCCGGTCGATCGGCTGAGGCACAACCACCGCCACACGCTCCCCGGGGTGTCGGGCCACGATCTTGCCGATCGCCTGGGCGATGCGATCGCGGGCGGCGGAGAGCGGCTCGCCATCCGGGGGCACCACCGTCCACGGATCCTCTTCCCAGTGCCGTGCCAGGCGCGGTTGCCGGCGGCGGATTTCGCTCACCAGCATCCCCTGCCAGAGCCCGAGATCGAGGCCCACGAGGTGGGGCACCCGTCGTGGCACCAGATCGAGGCCATCGCCGATGACGTCGGCTGTCTCGATGGCGCACGTCGTCGGGGAGGTGTAGAGGGCGACTGGGGGCGCCGCCGCGAGGTGGCGGGCTGTTTCCCTGACGGCGGCGATGCCGGCCGGCGCCAACGGGATATCGAGATTGCCGCGGATGCGGCCCTGCAGATCGTAGTCCGTCGCACCCGATCGGATGACGACGAGGAGATCAGCCATCGAGAGAAAGACTCCTGGGGGGATGATCCGCGGCGCGAGCCGCAGCGCCGGCGATCTGTTCGAGATCGTGGATCGCGAGGGCGTAATCGGGGGATTTGATGACGGCACTCCCCGCGACAATGTATTCCGCACCCGCGGCGGCCACGGGGCCGATCGTCGTCGTGGAGATACCTCCGTCGACACACAGCCGGACGTGCGGATGGCTATCGGCGCGGGCCCCGGCCAGCGCCGTGAGCTTGGCGAGCGCGGCAGGGTCGAAGGCCTGACCACCAAAACCCGGCTCGACGCTCATCACGAGAACGCCGTCGCAGTGATCCAACAGCGCGATTGCTCGTTCGACGGGGGTCTTCGGGCTGATCGCGAGATGGGCGCGGGGGCCGAGGTGGCGGATCGCGTCGAGCGTCTTCGCCGCGTCGGGAAGGGCTTCGACATGGACGGTGAGGATGTCGGCGCCGATGGTCGCGTAGTCGGCCAGCCAGCGGTCCGGTTCGGCCACCATGAGGTGGACCTCGATCGGCACCTTCGCCGCGCGGCGAACCGCCTCCACCACCACCTGCCCGTAGGTCAGTTGCGGCACGAACACGCCATCCATGATGTCGAGATGGATCGCGGCCGCGCCTGCCTCCTCGAGCCGGGCGACCTCTGCGGCCAGATGACCGAAGTCGCACAACAGGAGGGCCGGAAGAACGACGGGGCCGCAACGCTCGACCCGGGCGGCGAGAGCGTCAGTTGAATGGCCTGTGGAACGATTTCCGGCCGCGGACTTCACACGCATCGGCCGCTCGTCGCGACCGGCCTGCATCGATGGAGTCGGCGGTCGCTCCCAAAATGGAAACCCTTCGCCGACGCCCTCCAGTCTACCATCCGTCCTTCCTGTTCCCGAGTCCCCCACCCTTTTTTCCCGCCCTGGATCGGGGCGCAACCACCTTCACCGGTTAGACTTGCACACGATTGAGAAGCGTGGAGAAGGCCGCTTGAAAGCCCTCTCCGACACCTTGTCTGAGGCCTGATGCATGACCACATCCTCGCCGTCGCCGGGCCACGGGGCACGTTCTCCCGTCCCCTCCTCCCCCCCCTCGGCGGTGCAGGACGGGGCGGGAAGTCGCGGGGGGCCTCGGGCCCACATCCTCCACGAAGCCAACTACGCGCAGCTCCTGGCGCGGCGGCCGAACGTCGCCGTGCTGCCGTGGGGGGCGACTGAGGCGCACAACTGGCACATGCCCCACGGCACCGATGTCGTCGAGGCGGTGTCGCTCGCCGAGCGTGCCGCCGATCTCGCCGTCGCTGCTGGCGCCCGGGTGATCGTCCTCCCCGCGATCCCCTATGGCAACAATGCCCAGCAGCAGGATCAGGTGGCCACGGTCCACTTCTCGACGGCGACGGCGCTTGCCATCCTCCGCGACGTGACCGACAGCCTCGCGCGACAGGGGATCGACCGGCTCGTGATCGTCAACGGGCACGGGGGGAACGACTTCAAGCCGATGGTCCGTGACTGTCAACTCACCTCGGGCCTGACGATCCTCGTCGTCGACTTCTGGAAGCTCTGTCCTGACGTCCTCACTGCCACCTTCCCCGACCCGGGGGATCATGCCGGGCAGCTGGAGACATCGCTGCTCCTCCACCTCCGTCCGGAATGGATGGAGATGGAGCGGGCCGGCAGGGGGGAGGCGGCGGCGCGACTTCCTGATGGCATCCGTCAGGCGAACGCTTGGACTCCCCGCCCGTGGTCGAAGGTCCAGCCCGACACGGGTAGCGGTGATCCGTCCGGCTCCTCCGCCGCGCTCGGGGCCCGCTACTTCGAGGCTGCCACAGCGTCGCTGGCCACCCTCCTGAAAACGGTGTCTGGGCTCGACCGCGGCGCCGACGTCTTCGGCTGACCGTCACGGCCCACCGCTCTGCCGACGTTCCTCCGCCCCCTCCGTTCCCTGCCTGCCGGAGTCGCTCACCATGGCTGACGAGACGATTTCGGAGCCGCTCTTTCCCTCCCGCTTGACCATGGCCGATCTGGCCCAGATCGAGGCCCAGACGCAGCAGACCGGGGGGCGGCTCCTGGCTGCGGCGCTCGCGGCGCAGCCGTCGCGATTTTCCACCGATCACTGGATGCAGCAGGCCAGCGAGTGGGCGACGCAGGACGAGGAATTGAAGGTTCGGCTGTTCCGGCTCGTCGACTGCATGCCGATGCTCGATGACCCAGCGGCCCTCGACCGGCATGTCCGCGAGTATCTCACGGAAGACGTGATCGAGCGGCTGCCGACCGGGCTGCGCACGGCCCTCCAAGCCGCTCGGAGCGGGATCCTCGCTCCCTTGGCGGCCCGGGCGGTGCGCGGGGCGACGCTTGCCCAGGCGCGCCGATTCATCGCCGGCACCAATCCCACCGAAGCCGCCCATGCCGCGCTTGCCGAGCG
>CANGGC010000057.1 GCA_947453125.1 Planctomycetaceae bacterium
AACGGAGGGGTCGAGGGGAAGATAGGCAGTGCGATCGTCGACCAGCCGCAGCCGCCCCGCGGCCCCACGACCCGTTTCCTTGATCGCCTTCATCCGCCGCAGGTCGTGGTGGCGGATCACCACCATCCCCGCCTCGCGGCCGATCGAGTCGACTCCGGAGGCCTGGGCGGCCACGCGAAGCCTTGCCCGGGCCAGAAGCCTTCCGACCGCATCGGGAGCGGGGCCGAAGCGGTCGGCCAGTTCCGCGGCCAGATCGTCGACATGGCTGTCGGTGGTCGCTCGGGAGAGGCGCCGATAGATGTCGATCTTGGCCCGCAGATCGGAGACGTACTCGCGGGGGAGGAAGGCGTCGCCGGGGAGATCGAGGGTGACTTGGGGGGGATCGGCGGAGGGGATCCGCTTCATCCCGCGGACGGCTTGCTCGAGGAGGCGGCAGTAGAGCTCGTAGCCGACGGTGGCGATGTGGCCGCTCTGCTGGGTGCCGAGGAGGTTGCCGGCGCCGCGGATCTCGAGATCGCGCATCGCCAGTGAGAATCCCGCCCCCATGCTCGAGAATTCCTGGATCGCGCGGAGACGGCGCGCGGCGGTGGGGGTGAGCCGGGCCGACTCGTCCACGAGCATGTAGCAGTAGGCGCGGTGGTGGGAGCGGCCGACACGGCCGCGGAGTTGGTGGAGATCGGCCAGGCCGTAGTGATCGGCCTCGTCGACGAAGATCGTGTTGGCGTTGGGGATGTCGAGCCCACTCTCGATGATCGTCGTCGCCAGGAGGATCTGCGTCCGCCCCTTGATGAAGTCGATCATCACGTCCTCGAGCTCGGTCTCCGAGAGCCGACCGTGGCCGATGCCAATGGAGGCGTTGGGGACGAGCTGCTGGATCCGGTGGGACACGAGGTGGATGTCGTGGATCCGATTGTGGACGAAGAACACCTGGCCGCCGCGGGCCAGCTCGCGATCGATCGCATGGCGGATCATCGCTGGATCCCACCTCGACACGCGCGTCTCCACGGCCAGACGATTCGACGGCGGCGTCGCCAGGCTGGAGATGTCGCGGATCCCGAGCATCGACATGTGGAGCGTGCGCGGGATCGGCGTGGCGGTCATCGTCAGCACGTCGATGCTCGCCCGCAGTGCCTTGAGCCGCTCCTTGACGTCGACGCCGAACCGCTGCTCCTCGTCGACGACCAGGAGACCGAGGTTGTGGAAGTGGATGTCGGATTGGGCGATCCGATGGGTGCCGATGACGACGTCGACGGTGCCCCGGGCGAGCCCCTCGAGCGTCTCCCGCTCCTCGGCCGGCGAACAAAAACGCGACAGCGACCGGACGGTGAAGGGAAACTCGGAGAAGCGGGCAGCGAAGCTGCGCCGGTGTTGCTCGCAGAGGACGGTGGTGGGAACGAGGACGGCCACCTGATGGCCCGCTTCGACCGCCTTGAATGCCGCCCGCATCGCCATCTCGGTCTTCCCGAAGCCGACGTCGCCGCACAGCAGCCGGTCCATCGGGCGGGCCCGTTCCATGTCGGCCCTGATCGCGTCGGCCGCCGTCCTCTGATCCGGGGTGGGATCGAACGGGAAGGCGTCTGCGAACTGCCGTTGCCAGGTGGTGTCGGGGGGGAAGGCGATGCCGGGGCGGCTCTCCCGCTTGGCTTGAAGCTCGATCATGTCGGCGGCCATGTCGGCGATCGCCTCACGGACCGCCTGCTTCTGCTTCTCCCACAGCTTGCCCCCGACCTTGGCGAGCTTCGGCGCGAGCTTGCCGCCGCCGACGTACTTCTGCACAAGCTCGATGGCGGAGGCGGGGACGTAGATCCTCGTCGCCTCGGCGAACTCGAGGTCGAGGTATTCCTCCGTTCGCCCCTCCTTCTCGAGCAGCCGCAGGCCCTTGTAGCGACCGATGCCGTGGGCGAGATGGACGACGTAGTCCCCTTCGTGGAGATCGAGGAACGTGTCGATCGTCCGGGAGAGGCGTTGCCGCGGGGCCCGCGCCGTCACGTCTTCGCGGCGGAAGAGCTCGGCGCTCGAGACGAGGACGAGCTTCTCCGGCACGAGGCGGAAGCCGCCGGAGAGGTGGCCGCGGGCGAAGTGGAGGCGGCCGCTGCGGGCCGGCGCACTCGCGGCGAGGAGCTCGGAAAGCCGCGCCTCCTCCGCCTCCGACGGGCAGACGACCCACACCTCCTGATCGCGTCCCACAGTCTCCAGCTCGTCACGAACACGATCGAGCACGCCGGTAAACCGCTCGACGCTCTCCACCGAGAGATTCGCTGTCGCCTCGAGGCTCGACGGGGCGACCGCCGCGAGCGTCGCCGACGGGAAGCGATAGATCCGCCGGAAAACTTCCTCCGGCTCGGAGAGCCCGACGTCGGCACCGAGGCGCTCGAAGGTCCGCCGCGCTTCGTCGGCGAGTTCGCCGGGCTCCACCAGCGCCCACCACGATCCGGCCGGCACGATGTCGGCCAGTTGCGTCCGCCGCTCCGGGGCGGGGGCCGGAAGGGGCGACGTGCTCGCCTTCGCGCGGCCGCGCTTGCCGGTCGGCGCCAGAGGGGGCTCGGGGGCTTTCGGCCGGGGTGTGGCGGAGAGGGCGGTCACATCGATGGCGTCGAGGGTGGCCACGCTCCGTTGGGAGACGATGTCGAAGGTCCGCAGCGATTCGACCTCGTCGCCGTCGAGTTCGAGACGGACGGGACGATCCCAGTCGAGCGCGAACAGATCGACGATCCCGCCGCGGCGGGCGAACGTCCCCGGGGCCTCGAGGGCGTCGACGGCCCGCCAGCCCCGGGAGCCGAGCCAATCGGCGAACTCCTGCGGATCGAGCTTCCCCCCCACCTCGAGCCGGCGGGTGCTGGCCTCGATCTCGCGCGGATCGGCGAGCGGAGGGAGAAGCGCCTGGATCGAGGTGACGACGATCGCAGGGCGCTCGCCACCGGCCATCGTGAGCCGTTTGACGAGCAGGAGCCGGCCGGCGGTGGCGGGGTCTTCGGCGACGTCATCCTCCCCGACGGCGAAGCTCTCGAGCGCCGGCAGGTGGGCGACGGGGAGATCGGTGAACAGGGCGAGATCGTCGACGAACCGTTCGGCATCGATCGAATGCGGCAGGACGACGACAAGGATCCGCTCGTCGCCAAGCTCGCGGGCCAACGCCGCGGCCGCGAGCGCAGAACTCGAGCCCCAGGTTCCGCCGATCGTAGCGCCGTGTCCCTCTTCGAGACTGCTGACGACGTCGGCGAACCCGCTGTGCGAGCGCAGGAGTGCGGCCAGCCCTGCGAGCCGCGAAGACGACCCGGGATCGGGCGGCCGGGAAGAAGGGGACGGAGTCACGCCGAAAGTGTAGCAGGCCGCCGCCAGGGCCGGAGGCGTTGCACGCTCCCCCCGCAGCCGAGGGCGTTCCTTGACGCTGTCGCCGATGCGGTGGGCCGTGATTGGCGCCGTGCAGGGCGGTCGATTGACCGTGCCGCCCGCCGCTGGTTCAATCCGGTCGGCTGCCGGCGGAGGATCGCCGTTGCCGATCGACTCACCGGGCGGAAGGGAAGGAGCTCGCAGGCGTGACCAGGCACATCTTCGTGACCGGCGGGGTCGTCAGTTCGCTCGGCAAGGGGCTGACGAGCGCGTCGATCGGCATGCTCCTCGAGGCTCGCGGCCTCAGAGTGAGGATGCAGAAGCTCGATCCCTACATCAACGTCGATCCGGGGACGATGAGCCCCTATCAGCACGGCGAGGTGTACGTCCTCGACGACGGCAGCGAGACCGATCTCGACCTCGGCCACTACGAGCGCTTCACCTCGACGCCGCTGACGCGCGAGTGCAATTACACCACCGGGCAGATCTATCTCTCGGTGATCAACAAGGAACGCCGCGGGGAGTTTCTCGGCAAGACCGTCCAGGTGATCCCCCACATCACCAATGAGATCAAGCAGAAGGTGCTCGATCTGGCCTCTTCCGACACCGACATCGTGATCACCGAGATCGGTGGCACGGTGGGCGACATCGAGAGCCTCCCGTTCCTCGAGGCGATCCGGCAGATCCCGCTGGCGGCCGGGCGGGAGAACTGCATGTTCATCCACCTCACGCTCGTCCCCTACCTGAAGGCCGCCGGCGAGCTGAAGACGAAGCCGACGCAGCACTCCGTCGGTATTCTCCGCCAGATCGGTATCCAGCCAGACGTCCTCGTCTGCCGCACCGAGCGCGGCCTCGACGTCTCCGACCGGGAAAAGATCGCGCTGTTTTGCAATGTCCCGCTCGAGGCGGTGATCGAGGAGCGCGACAAGGATTTCTCGATCTACGAGGTGCCGCTGTCGCTCCAGTCGAATCGCATCGACGACCTCGTCCTGCGGCGCTTCGGGATCCAGGCTCCCCCGGCCGATCTCGATGCCTGGCACGACATCCTCCACCGGCTCCGCAATCCGGAGCACGAGGTGTCGATCGCGCTTGTGGGGAAGTACGCCGAGCACCGCGACGCCTACAAGAGCATCTACGAGGCCCTCGACCACGGCGGCATCGCCCGCCACACGCAGGTGCGTGTCCAGGCGATCAACAGCGAGGACATCGAACGCGAGGGGGCCGAGCGGCTCCTGGCCGGGTTTGACGGGCTCGTCGTCCCCGGTGGCTTCGGTGAGCGGGGGATCGAAGGGAAGGTGGAAGCGATCGGATTTGCCCGTGCGCGGAAGCTCCCGTTCCTCGGGATCTGTTTGGGGATGCAGTGCGCCGTCATCGACGCGGCGCGGAATCTTGCCGGGCTGGCCGACGCCCACTCCACCGAGTTTGCCCGCAACACGCCCCACCCGGTGATCTGCCTGATGGATGAGCAGCAGGGGGTGGAGGCGAAGGGGGGAACCATGCGGCTCGGCGCCCAGACGGCCGTGCTGGCCGAGGGATCGAAGGCCGCGGCAGCGTACGGCACGACCAGAATCAGCGAGCGCCACCGCCACCGTTACGAGTTCAACGAGCGCTACCGCCGCCAACTCGAGGAGGCCGGCCTGGCGATCGCCGGGACGAGCCCCGACGGCTCGCTGGTGGAAATCGTCGAGCTTGTCGATCATCCTTGGTTCGTGGCGGTGCAGTTTCACCCCGAGTTCAAGAGCAAGCCGACCGCCGCCCACCCGCTCTTTTCCGGCCTCATCGCCGCCGCGGTGGAGCGGCATGCCGGCAGTGCCTGGGCAACCGGCAACAGCTGAGCGTCAGGTAGCCTTTCCCCGATTCTTGCCCGTTTCTTCCCCGAGGAGGTTCCGATGTCCGGCGATGTACGGTCGTCCCACGAGGATGAAGAGGATCTGTCCGAAGGGCCGGGAGGCGCGCCGCCGGCGACGTTCGATTTTCTCGTCCACACCCTCTTCACCCAGGCGCTGATGGCCCTGGGGCGGATCCCGAATCCGATCACGAAGCAGTCGGTGACGAATCTTGCCACGGCCAAGCACTTCGTCGGCATGCTCGCGATGCTCGAGGAGAAGACGAAGGGAAACCTCGACCGGGACGACCGCCGGCTGCTCGACGAGGCCCAGCACCAGCTCCGCGTCCTCGTTCTCCAGGCGACCGGCTCCGATCCTGGCAAGGCGGGGCGGGCATGAGCCTCCGCACCGCGGTCCTCGTCGCGTCGATCTTGTTCTCAACGCTCCAGCTCTCAATGCGGCTGGCGACGGCCGAGCCCGAGTTGGCGGCCAAGGTCGACCTCGGCCGGTACGACGACCGGGTGACGGTGACGATCGATGGCGCGGAGTTCACGAGTTACCGCTTCACCGGGCATGACAAGCCGATCCTCTATCCGCTCCGCGCCCCGGGGGGCGTCCCCCTGACGCGATCGTGGCCGATCGAGAAGGGGGTGGCGGGAGAGCCGGACGATCATCCCCACCACGAATCGCTCTGGTTCACGCATGGCAGCGTCAACGGCCATGACTTCTGGGCGCCGCGGGCCCATGGCGCCGGCCCCGACGGGCCGATTGCGCATGTCGAGCATGTCTCGATTGACCGCTGCGAGAGCGGCGAGACGGGGATCCTCGTGACGACGAGCCGGTGGGTCGATCCCGACAGGAAGCCGGTGCTCACCGAGCATCGGACGATGGTCTTCTCCGCCGATGAGACCGCGCGGTCGATCGAGGTCACGCTCGCACTCGTCGCCGATGCCGGGCCGGTGACCTTTGGTGACACGAAGGAAGGGAGCTTCGCCCTCCGTGTCCGCCCGCAGCTCCAGCCGAAGGATTCCAACGGCTCGCAGGGCGCCAGCGGCAGGCTCGTCAATTCCGAGGGGCTCGTCGACGGCGCGGCGTGGGGGAAGCGGGCCCGGTGGGTCGACTACTCCGGCACCGTCGACGGCAAGGCCTATGGGATCGCGATGCTCGATCATCCCGCGAATCTCCGCCATCCGACCTGGTGGCATGCCCGTGAATACGGCCTCTCGGGGGCCAATCCGTTCGGGATCCACGACTTCGCCGGCGAGCCGGAGGGAGCCGGCAACTACACAATTCCCGAGGGCGAAACGCTCGTCCTCCGCTACCTCGTCGTGTTCCACGCAGGGAATGCCGAGGAGGCGGGAATCGACCGCCGCTGGAAGATCTGGACGGAGGAGAAGAGCCGATGACAGCCAAGTTGCTTGACGGAAAGGCCCTCGCCGGGCGGATCGAGGAATCGCTCCGCGAGGAAGTGGCGACGTTTTCGCGGATGGCGGGGCGCGTGCCGCGGCTGGTTGTGGTGCTCGTGGGGGAGATGGCGGCGAGCGCCTCCTATGTGAAGAGCAAGGCGAGCGCGGCGGCGCGGGTGGGGATCGAGGCCGACGTGGTGCGCGTGCCGGCGACGGCCGACACTGAGGCGCTCGTTGAGCTTGTCGGGGCCCTCGCTCGCGACGAGCAGGGGCCGGCCGACGGCATCCTCGTGCAACTGCCCCTGCCGGGGCATGTCGACACGCAGCGGGTCCTCGATGCGGTGCCTGCCGACCGCGACGTCGACGGATTCCATCCCGAGAATGCCGGGCTCCTCTCGCAGGGGCGCCCCAGGTTCGTGCCCTGCACGGCAGCGGGCGTGCAGCGGATGCTCATCGACGCCGGTGTCGAGACGGCAGGTAAGCATGCCGTCATCATTGGCCGCAGCGACATTGTCGGCAAACCGCTGGCGCTCCTCCTCGCGTCGCGGGGCACTGGCGGCGATGCCACCGTGACGATTTGCCACAGCCGCTCGGAGAACCTCGCCGCGATCTGCCGGCAGGCCGACATCCTCGTCGCGGCTGTCGGGAAGCCGGGGCTCGTCACGGCCGACATGGTGAAGCCGGGGGCGGCCGTGATCGATGTCGGGATCAACCGGATCGCCGATGCTGCGGCGAAGGGGGGGAGCAAGCTGGTTGGGGATGTTGACTTCGCCCCGGTGGCCGAGGTGGCAGGGGCAGTCTCGCCGGTTCCTGGCGGCGTCGGGCCGCTGACGGTGGCGATGCTCCTGGCCAACACGCTGTTGGCGGCCGAACTCCGGATGGGGCAGGGATCGCGGTAAAAATCCCCCGGTCAACCTCCCTTGAACCGACGGGCGGCGGGCACTACCTTCCCGCCCCGCAGAGCGTCGCTCGATTCGCCGGCTTGCCTGGCTTGCCACGTTTCCGCCGCCTGCCCCGGAGGATCCCGCCGAATCGCGGTAACCCCTCCACCCCGTTTCTTCCGATCCACAAGAGGCCGCTGGAGGACGTCGTGTCCAACCCAGGCAATGAAACCGACGCCCCCAGGGGTCGTCGGCATGACGGTGATTCAGTGGTAGCGCCGGGCCAACTCCCGGCGCCCCCAGGGCCATCGTCGCGGGGATCAGGAAGCAAACCGTCCATGGACTATTTCCTCCGTGCCCTTCGGGACGCCGCCAAGAGTTGGCCGCTCCTGCTGGCGTCGTTCCTCTGCTCGGCCGGCGTCGCCAGCCTGTGGGGCGCGAACATCGCCGCCCTCTTCCCGATCATCGAAGTCACGCTCAACGGCGACTCCCTGCAATCGTGGAACGGCCGGCGGATCGAAGACGCCCGGAAGCGGATCGAGATCAACACGACCCAGGAGAAGGTGATCAACGAGCAACTCGCCGCCAATCTCCTCTCCTCGGAGGAGGCCGCGAAGGCGCGGACAACCCTCGACACCGTGCTCCTCAGCAAGCGCGCCGACGAGGCCCTCCTCTATTCCTCCCAGAAGCTCGACCCCTGGCTCCACCGCTTCCTCCCCTCCGACCCGTTCACGACGGTGCTGTGGGTGGTGGCGTTCGTGGTCGCCAGTACGTTCCTCAAGCATGCCTTTCTGCTCGTCAGCACGCTCCTCGTGGCGTGGGTGGCGACGAACATCACTCGTGACATTCGCCTGAAGGTGTTCGACAAGGCGCTCGCCGTCGACCGGGCCCAGTTCATGCGGCACGGGTCGGCCGGCTTCATGGCCCAGGTCACCGGCACCTCCGAGATGCTCGCCAGCGGGATCACGTGCGTCTTCGGCGGCGCGGTCACCGAGCCACTCAAGATCTTCGCCTGTCTGGCGGGGGCGTTCTGCATTTCCTGGCAGCTGACGCTCGCCTGCCTCACGCTCGCCCCGGCTGTCGGCTTCATGATGGTGTGGCTCAACCGCCGCATCCGCGGGATCTCGAAGAAGATCCTCACGAAGTCTCTCGGCTTCCACCATGTCCTCCTCGAGGCCTTCAACAACGTCCTCACCGTCCAGGCCTACACGATGGAGGACTTCGAGCGGCAGCGCTTCCGCACCTGCACGAAGGACATGCTCAAGACGGGCATGAAGCACACCTTCTACTACGCACTGGCCAATCCGATCACCGAGGTCCTCGGCATCGGCATGGTGGCGACGTCGATCGCCGTCGGCGCCTGGCTCGTCATCAACCAGCAGACGGAGATCTTCGGGATCACGATGTGCGAGCG
>CANGGC010000058.1 GCA_947453125.1 Planctomycetaceae bacterium
CCCCCTGCTTCCAGGCTGCAAACGGATGATCGTGGCACTGGGCACAATCAAGCCGTGCCCCGAGGAACACCCGCGACACCCGGCCGGCGAGTTTGTCGGCATCGATGACGCCGTTGGCCGCCGCCTGGGTGATGAAGTTCACCGCCGGGGTGTCGGTCCACAGACCACGGGCGGAGACCATCTCGCGCACCGTTGTGTCCCAGGGGCGGTTGGCTCCGATCTGATCGGCAAGCCACGTCGTGAAGCGGTCGCGGCGAAAGACGATGAACTCGCCTTTCTCATCTCCCACCAAGGGCGAGGCCAGACGGCGGGCGAGCGCGTCGGCCGACCGACGGTCGGCAAGGAGCGTCGTCAGTGCCCGATCGACCGCCCCCGGCGCGGTGTCGGCCTCGAACCGGCGGAGCTCCTCGAGTGACGGGATCGTTCCGGCAAGCGCCAGCCACAGCCGGCGGAGGATCGTGAGATTGTCGGCAGCGGTTGCTGCTTCGACCCCATTGGCACGTCGGCTTTCGGCGAGGAGCCGATCGATCGCCACGACGGTGGCATCGGTCGACAGGGTTGCCCCGGCCGATCGGTCGGTCACCGCCGACGGCGCTTGGGCCCGACGCCGGACAGCCACCGGATCGCGGGCCGCCGCGCCGACGAGGAGGCCGAGCACGACAAGCGCCACGGCCGGAAGTGCCTGCCTGGGCAGTTGAAATCGGCGGAATCGCTCGTCGGTCATGGCACACTCCCTTGTCCGATTCTATCCCTTATCGGCCATCCACGCAGCAGGAGATCGGCATCTCAACGCGAATGGGGCCGCGTGCGGACGGGGGCGGTCAGGCTATGCTCTCCCCAGAGGGGCACAATCCGGCGGAGGCGTGACGTGGCGACGGCAGTGGAAACGAACGTCGCGCCGGCCGAGTTCGGCACACTCCCTCCCTGTCCCTCCCTCTGGCATCATCCGTTCCGTGCGGCTGGATGGCTCGTCACCGTCGGCGTGGGATTGGCGAGCCTCCTCCTCCTGTTGGCGATCCTGGCGGCGATCCCGATCGTCAACCTCCTCGCCCTGGGAACCATGCTCGAGGCAGAGGGGCGCGTCGTCCGCTCCGGTCGACTTCGCGACGGCATCCCATTCGCGGGCGCCCTCCCCCGGCTCGGCGGGATCGTGATCGGCACCTGGCTCTGGCTGCTCGTCATCCGTCTGGTCACGCAGGCCGCCGCCGACGCCGCCCTTGTCGATTCCGACGGGCCCTCGGCGCGGACCTGGGCCGCGTTCCGCGTCGCCGCGTCTCTCCTCGTCGGCTTCCATCTGATCGCGGCACTGTTCTCCGGCGGACGCTTCTCCTCCTTCTTCAGGCCAGTGCGGAATGGCCGCCGACTTCTCTGGGCCATCCGCTCAGGCACTGCCTGGAGGACCGCCTCGGAGGCCCTCGGGGAGGTCATCGACGCCATCCGGCCAGGGAAGCTCTTCTCCCTAGGCTTGCGCGGATTCCTCGGCGCGTTCCTCTGGCTCCTCGTCCCCACCATTCTCTTCTCCTCGCTTCGCGACACGACGAAGCCCGGCCAAGTTCTCGTCACGCTCCTCGGCGGCATTCTCCTGGCCATCGTCCTCGCCTGGGTGCCTTTTCTCCAGGCACGCTTCGCGGCCGAACAGCGTTTCGCCGTGTTCCGCGACCTGGGGGCGGTCCGCGAACTGTGGCGGCGGGCACCGATCGTGATGCTCCTGGCGCTCGTCATCCTCTACGGGCTCTCGCTCCCCCTCTATCTGTTCAAGATCGTGGCGGCGCCGCGGGATGCCGTCCTCTTCCTGACGCCGATCTTTATCCTCACGATCTACCCCGCGCGGCTCGCGGTCGGCTGGGCCACCCACCGCGCTCAATCGCGTCCTGCGCGCCGCTGGCTCCTCCTCCGCTGGCCGGTAACGGCGATTCTCCTGCCGTTGCTGGCGCTCTACGTCTTTCTTCTTTTTTTCACTCCGGCGATCGACGCCTTCGGCCGCCGCACCCTCTTCGATCACCACGCGCTCCTGATCCCCACGCCGTTTTGAGCGACGGCGGGACGAAAGCGTGGCCTGCCGTCGACCGGCTAATCACTAGCAGGCAGCGGATAAAGTGCCGGCCCGACCGCACGAGGCGGTCGCGAGTGCGTAGCACTCGAGAAAACCGGAGGTTTTCCAAGTGGAAAAAGGTCATGGATGACTTTTTCCACGGGCAGCTAGGGGAGGAGTGTCCGCACGAACAGATAGAGGAGCAGCAGGGCGGTGATCAGCACCCACCACGGCCGTCTCGGAGCCGGCATGTCGGCGCCGCCGAGTTCGTTGCCGCAGCGTGGGCAACGGGGGGCGTCCTCCCAGATCTCGGCCTTGCAAAAGGGGCAGGGGATCGTCGGCTCGTCATCGTCATCGACGGCCGAATCGCCATCGTCACTCCCGTCGTCGATATTCTCCTCAAACTCGTCATCGGCGTCGAAGTCGTCAGCGTGGCGGGGCATGGCTCGTGCGAGAGGTGATTGTGTGAGAGAAAGTCAGCGACGCTCGCTGTCGGTAGCGCCGTACGTCGGCAGATGCCGGTAGGGGACCTCGAGGGCGAGGAGGTGGAGAGCCGTGACATAGAGCCGCCCCCCGAATGCCCCCCAGCGGTCGGGAACGGTGCCGAGGGGCTCCCAGCTGCCGGCATTCTCCCCCTCGGTGATCTGCTCGGCCTCGAGCGCCGTGCAGAGTTGGCCGTACCAGGCGTCCCATTCGGGTCCTCCGGTCTGGACGAGAACTTGCGAGGCGTAATACCAGAGGTAGGCGTCGCGCGTCCGCGCTTGGCGAGTCCCGTAGGCCGGCTTCATCGCCGCCAGGCTCCCGGCCGCAGCGCGGAGCGGTGGATCGGTGCGGGGGGTGCCGGTATGGAGACGCATCAGCGACCCGAGCGCCGTCATCGAAGCAGCCGAGAGGTCGGAGGGACGCTGCTCCGGACTGAGCGCGTTGTAAAGATAGTGCCCGAGCTTGTCGGGATTGGCCGACTCGTCGAGGAGTCGGCGGACGCCGGCGTAGGTTTCGGCCGGCACGGTGAGGCCTGCGAGGGTCCCGGCGCGGAGCGCGACGAGCATCCACCCGCTCACGGAAAGATCTGAATCGGCCCGGGGCTGGTAGCGCCATCCGCCCCGCTCGGCTTGTTGGCTCGCCACGATGAACCCGATCGCCTTCTCCGCCGCCGGCCGGAGGAGCGGATCACCGGTCATGCCGACCGCCTCACAGAGGGCCATCGTGGCGATCCCGTGGCTGTACATCCAGGCGCAGCTGTTCGACACCGGATCGGCGGGGACGAAGAGATCGCCATCCGCTTTCTGCACCGACAGAAGCCACTCAAGCCCGCGGCGGACAACCTCCCGATGCCGGCCGTCGAAGTGGTCGTAGCCGGCTCCGAGAAACGTCAGGAGCGCGAGTCCCGTGGCGGCGGTGTCGGACTGGAGGCGGACCGCGCCCCCCACCCCCTTGGGATGATAGGTACCGAGCGTCCAACGCCCATCTTCCTCCTGGGCCGCGGCAAGCCACGCGAGGCCACGCTCCACGATTCCGTCGGCCGGCGACTCGCCCCGGATCTCGCGCGACCGCCGCGCGAAGGCTTCGGCGGTCTCGCGGACTCTCGACTCCGCGGGGAGCGCGAGCGTCCGGGCACGGGGGAGCGGCGTCGCCACGCCCACCGGTCCGCCACGGGTGTCAGCACCGGTTAGGGGCGTCGAGCGCGGACGGAACGCTGCGCCGACCGGGCCCCCCGAATCCCCCACCGACAACTCCTCTCCGTCCTCCTCCATGACCGGGGCGGCAGAGCGGCGAGTGCTCACGGAACCTCCTCGCCCCCGGTCGGGGATCCGGCCTGAGGGGCGGAGGCGGGGTGTCGCACCGGCCAAGAGATCGCTCATGTCCGCGCCGGGCCGGGGCGCCGCCGGGGCCCCGTCACCCTGCTCGGCCGGCGCCGGGCCTTGGGTGGGGAGGTCGATTTTCTCCGCCGCGGCCGCTCCCTCCGCGACGGTGTCGGCGACCTCCGTGCGACGCGGCGACCGGGGAAGCGCAGGGGCGGAGTCGGCCTCCGTCGCTGCCCGCGAGAAGCGCCGCGGAGTGAGCGGAGGCACTGGCTCCGCAGCGATCTCGTCGGCAGCGGGGCTGTCGGCAGCGGCCGCCGCCCGCGACCGCTCTGCCATGATCGCCATGACCGCCGGCGCCGCCGGGACCGCCGGCGCCGCGATGGCGCTTTGCCGCTCCCTCCGCGGCGTCAACGCTGGCGCTTCGGCGTCGCTGCCGACGACCATGGGCATCGCCTCGGCTGCCGTCTCCCCCTCCGGCAGGGCGGCGGCGATCCGCTCTGGCTCCTGAAACGCTGCCGGGCTTGGCGACGGAGCCTCGAGGCTCGGGCGATCGATCCGCGTGGCGACGACGTCGGGTGCTTCCACCCCCTCATCCAAAGGCATGTCGGCCACGGCCCGCTCCCCGTCACGGATCGCCCCCCGGGCCGACGCCGGCGCGGCGGCGTCGATGGCAATCGGCACGTCGAGCGGGCGCTCGTGCGCGAACGCTTCGCGCGTGGAGGATTCGTCGTGGAGGGGGAAATCGGTCGCCAGTTCCGGGCGGTAGGAGGGCTCCTTGTCGGGAAACAGTCCGTCGAGGGGGCGGACGTCGATCACGGTCCTTGCCAGCCCCTGCTGGAGGAGCCAATGGAGGAGCAGGCTCGCCATCACGGCGGCCGCGAGGCGAGCGCGGCTCCGCCAACGGCGGGTCGACGCTTTGGGCAGCAGCGGGGTGTCGATCGGCAACGCCATGGTCGTTCTCACGGCTCGCCGGGGGTGTCGTCCGGACCGGCCGCCCGGTCCCCGCTCACATCCGGTGCCGACTGCACGCGGTAATCCTCGATGCCGGCCTGCACACAGGCATCCATCACGGCGACGACATGCTTGTGCGCGACGTTCTCGTCGGCCCGCACCGTCACCTTCTGGCGCCCCGGATTGTCGGCCACCGCCTGGCGGAGGAGACCGACGAGCTCTCCGGCGGCCACCGGCCTGGCGCCGGCGTAGGTGTTGCCGCCGCGGTCGATGTTGATGATGAACTCGCGCGGACGGGTCGTGAGCGGCTTGGCGGCCGATGCCTGGGGAAGGATGACATCGATCGCTCGATCATCCTCCTCGAGCTTGCTGGCGACGAGGAAAAAGATCATGAGCAGAAAGACGACGTCGATCATCGGCGTCAGGTCGAGCCCGCCGCCGAGCCGTCCTTTGTCGATGCGGACACTCATACCTTCCCCCCACCCGCGCTTGTGTCGGCCGGCCGGCCGTTCCCCCCGGACCGGCCGCGCCCTTCGAAGGATTCGATGGCGGGGATGAGGCCAGCTACGACATCGTCGACCCTACGAAAGCCGGCGAGAATCCGCCCCTCGAGGTAATGGGCGATGATCGCGGCGGGAATAGCGACGCACAGGCCGGCGAAGGTCGTGATCAAAGCGAGATAGATTCCGCTGGCCAGCTCCGCCGCCCGGTTCGCCCCCGCCTGGAGATTCGCGGTGGTGTAGAAGGCGATGATCATCCCCTGAACCGTGCCGAGGAGCCCGAGGAGCGGCGTGATCGTGACGGCGAGACTGATCGGCCGGATGTTCGCATAGAGGCGCGACGCCTCCCGATTCGAGGTCGTCTCGACGGCATGCTCCACCTCGGGGAGCGGCCTGCCGAGCCGGCCGAGCATCGCGCGCACGACCGTCGCCAAGACCGAGCGATCAGCATCGCACCACGCCGCCACCTGCCGCGGGTCGAATGGCGACCCATCGGCGATCAAGCGGAGCTTCATCGCCAGGGCCGCGGGGACGAACCTGCTCCGTCGCAGTGCCACGAGCCGTTCGAGCCCGAACGCCACGACGAGGAACGACATCACCGTGATCGGCCACATGAGCGGGCCGCCGGCGAGGAACAATTCCCACAGGGACTTCAGGTCACCGACGTTGATCGACATGGCGGGGCCTTCGCAGCGGTGACGGGGGAATGGGTGCGGACGATGGGCTCGAGAAACTCATTTCACGGCGCCGTCCAAGGCGTCGATCCGCTTCCGCGCCGCCGTCACGTACGGCGACTCTGGATAGCGATCGACCAGTTCAGCGTACAGCCCGCGGGCCTGCTGGGGCTTGGTGAGCACCTCGAAACAGCGGGCCGCCTCGTAGGTTGCCTGCGCCTGCCAGGGATGGAATGCCCTCGGGGCTTCGGTCTCCCCGAATCCGTAGGCCACCTTGAAGAAGGAAGCGATCGCCTCCTTGTGGTGCCCCTGTTCGAAGAGGATCTCCCCTTCCATGAGCCGGGCCCGGGCGGCCAGCTCCCCCGGACCGCGCCCCGCTCCCGGCTCGAGGCCCGCTTCCGCAAGCGCGCGGAACTCGGCGAGCGCCTCATCGAGGCGGCCCAGATTCTGGAGCGCCCAGGCCCGGGCAAAGCTCGCCTGCGTTACCGTCGCACTCCCGGCCGGCCCGTTGCCCGCCGCTTGGCCGGTCTTCAGCCAGCGGTCGACGAGATCAAAGCTCTCTTCCCAGCGTTCCCCCTTGGCGGCACATTCCGCCCCGCGGACCGTCGCCAGGCCGACCAGATCGGACGAAGACAGCGCCTCCGGCGTGGCGAGCGCCAGCGCGAGCACTTTTTCCGCCTCGTCGAATCGCCCTAGCCGAAACAGCGCGTCGCCGAGCATCGCCCGTCCGTCAGCCGCGCAGACGCCGTCGGGATGTTCGGCGAGTTGCTCTGCAAACGCCCGCGCCGCGCCGGCATGATCCTGCTGCATGGCGAAGATCCAGGCGAGCTTGTGGCGGGCCTGCTCCCGCAGCGGGGCGCCCCCGGCGACATCCCCGGTGGCCGAAAGGACGTTGCGGTAGGCCTCGGCGGCGCGATCCCACTCGGCGGCGGCAAACCGCATCTCGCCACTCTCGAGCCAGGCATCGGCCTGCCGTGGACTTTGCGGGTACCGGCGACGCAGGTCCTCGAAGGCCGATTCGGCCCCGGCCGCATCTCCGGTCACCGACCGGGCGAGGCCGAGTTCGAGGAGTACTCGATCGGCCGCCGGGAAGTCGGGCGTGGCCGCGAGGAGGGCCGCGAACGTGTCGATCGCCGCCGCTGCTCGGCCGGATGCCGCCTGGCAGAGCCCGGCGAGGAATCTCCCCCCCGCTTCCGCCGCGGCGCTCACCCTGCCGTCATGGGCGGCAGCCAGGCCGACAACCCGCTCGGCATCGGCAAGGCCCTCGAGCGCCGCCCCGGACCGTTGCCGGGCATCACCACGGGCGAGGAGCGCCGGCACCAGCGCCGCCGTATCGGGATGCTGTTCGATGACCTCCGTCCAGCAGGCGACAGCCCGGTCGAGCGCTCCCAGCGCCTCGTGGCACCATCCTTCCGCCAGGAGGCCGGGAGCCACCCGCGGCCCCTGTGGCGCGATCCGCCGGGCCTCTACGAACGCCGCGATCGCTCCGGCCGAATCCCCGGCATCCTCCCGGGCCTGCCCGAGACGAAACCAGGCTCGCTCCGCGATCACTGGGGAGGGTGCGCTCGCCACAAGTTGCTCGCCGATCGCCACGGCGCCGGCGGCATCCCCGGCCTCGCGTCGAGCCCTGACGGCGAGCAATTGCCCTTCGGCGTGGCGCGGCCAGGCGGGATGCTCGCGACCGAGCCGGTCAAGGAGCACCACCGCCTCCTTGGCACGCGAGAGCTCGACCAGCGCCGTGGCATCGAGGAGGAGCCCAAGGGGACGCTCGTCTCCTTCGAGGCCCTCCCCGCCGCTGCCTGAGAGCGGCCCGAGCACCGCATGGGCGCCTTCCCAGTCTTCGGCCGCGGCCTGCGCGGCGCCCCAGCGCAAGCGAAGGTGTGCCGCGCGGGGATCGTCCCCGGCAGTCGACACCAACTCACGGAAAGCGTCCGCCGATGCGGCGGCATCGCCCCGCGCCAGCAGCGCTTCGGCCCGGATCGCACGAACATCGGTGAGCGTCGCCAGATCAGCCGCCGTCTCCCCACGCTGCGCCGAGGGAATAGCAAGAAAGCGATCGGCCGACGCGATCGCCTCGTCGCTCCTCCCGGCCGCCAACAAGACCGACGACTCGAGCGCCAGGCCCGGCGCCACGGTGGGATCGTGGGGATGATCCGTGACCAACCTCGTCAGGAGCGCGAGCCCCTCGTCACGCATCCCAGGGAGATCGACGAGCCCCTCGGCAGCCGCCAGTTGCAAGCGGGCGATGAGGCCGTCGTCGATCGTTTCCCCCTCGCCGTCGGCGGCCTGGCTCGCGGCCTCCCCCAGCGCAAGCATACGCTTGGCCACGGCAACGGCGTCGTCGGTGCGGCCGGCAGCCAAATGCATCCGCGCGAGCCGCGCTCCCCCCTCGGCGACAATTCCGGCGGGGGCCGCCTCCAGGGTGAGTAATTGTTCGAGTCGCTTCCGCGCTTCCTCGACGTTGCCCGCCTCGTTCCAGGCGGCACTGGCAGAGAGAAGCGCAGGGGCCGCCACACGCCCCCCGGGTTCACGGGCAAGGAGAATGTCGTAGGCCTGCGCGGCCGCGGCATACCGCTGCTGCTTCCAGAGGGCGGCGCCGAGACGCTCGAGCGCATCGCCGATCCGCGGGCCGTCCTTGCGGCGTGCGATTTCGACGACGAGCTTCGCCGCCTCGGCGGGCTGGTCGGCGGCAAGCGCGAGATCAGACCGACGGATCGCCACTTCGTCGGCTAATTTATCGTCGGGAAACGTCTCGGCGAAGCGCCGCAGCGTGGCGGCGGCTGCGACGGTATCCCCGGTCTCGGCCTGGGCGACACCGAGGGCATAGAGCACCGCCGGCAGGCGTGGCGACGCGGCATGGTCGGCAATGAATCG
>CANGGC010000059.1 GCA_947453125.1 Planctomycetaceae bacterium
CACAACTCCAGGCCAGAAGCGTGCCGCCGATCATCCGCACGATCGCCAGGGGGATCGGGTCGGCGGGGGTGAACCAGAAACGATCCCAGGCCTCTCCCCAGGCGGCGAACCACCCCTGCTCGGCACTCCCCCCCTGCCCTGTCGGCTGGCCGGTGAACGCCACACTCCCCTTCCCCGCCGCACTCGATCCGGCGGCGGGAGCCGACTCGGCTGCGTTCCAGGGCCCCGGGATCACGTCGACAGGACGAGGCTCCGACGGGCCACGCTGTTGCGGGGGTCGATGGTGATGGCGACTCATCGGTTCGGCTCCGCGGAGGAGGCGAATGCATAGATGCCCAGCGGCGTCTCGATGTCAGCGGCGGAGCGTCCGGCGATCACGTCTTCAGGGGCGGGGAGATCGAACTCGACCATCGACAGCTCGACCTCGACGCCGCCGTGGCGCCGCAGCAGTTGGCCGGCGACCCCCATCACCAGCGGCTGCCACTGCGGCTTCGACTCGCGACGGACGTCGGCGGGAGCGTCGGCAGCGGGCACCAGCCCGGCGATCTTCTCGGCGATCATGAACCTGCGGTGGTAGAGGAGGCGTGGTCGGTCGACGGTCGGGTCGGGGAGCGAGCCTGAGCGAGTCGTCCCGTCGGGCATCCGCATCACCCAGCGGATCGCATGCCCCGGTCCGGGATCGGGGGCGAAGAACCGGTAGCCGTGGCCGAGATAGAGCGCTCCGACCAACGGCCGCAGCGGTTGGATCAACCGCGTGGCCAGCGCACTCGACGGTGCCGGCCCCGCCAGCGGAGGCGCGATGACCAGTGCCAAGTAAAGGAGGATCGCCACCGTGGCGGCAGCCCGACCGATACGGGTCCAGCGGGGGCCAGTGGCGGCAACAGGGCTGGAGGGGGGGGCGTTCACGAAAGCGAGTGGCCGGACCACCGGCACGTCCATCAGGGTCGGGGCGATCGATCCAGATTCACTCTACCACCCCCGGGAGACTTCCTTTCCGAGGAGGCCATCGGAATCGTTTCGGCCGCTCTTCCCCCGCGACTTGCGGAGGAACCGCGGCGGCAAAAAAAAGCTCCCGCGCGGCACGGGCCGCGCGGGAGCGAATCTCAACCAGACTGGCCGCTGGGGCCGGCGGTCAGCGGATCGACACCTGAGCGTCGGTCGAGGCGGTCCGCTGGGCGGGGTCGAGCGACAGCTCCACCGACTTCCCGGCGACGAGGTCGATGGTCTTCGAGACCACCTGCTCCTTGCCGTCGACGACGGTGGCAACCTTGATCTCGTAGTTCTTCCACGCCTGGCCGTCCTTGAGGGTCGACGTCTCGAAGAGCCGGACAGCCCCGCTCGACGACGTCTCGTTGCCGGCGAGCCAGACCTTGGCGTCGGCGGGCACGCGGAGGGTCAGGCTGGTCTTCGGAGCAGCGACGGCAGTGTCGAAGGTGACGGTCGAACGGTTGCCAGCGGTGAGCGTGACCGACTTGGTCTGCTCGCTGGGGGTGCCGTCACGATCCACGACCATCTTCACGACGAACTCGTAATCCTTGCCAGCCTCGAGGCCACGCGAGACATAGCGACGCAGCGAGCCGGTCGCCGCGGTCTTGGCCCCATTGACGAACACCTGGGCGTCGGCAGGCAGGTTGACGACGAGCATCGCACCGTCGGCCGGCACCGTCTCGACCGCAGCACCGGTGTTGCTCGACGGCGTGCCGATGATCTCGCCACCGCCGTACGACGGAGTGCCGTAGACCGGGGTGGAGTACGAATCGCCCATCACTCGGTTGGTCTCGACCGGGTAGCCAGTCGAGTACTCGCTGCCGCTGGAGTAGGCCGGAGCGGAGTAGCCGCCGTACGAGCCGCCGCCGTAGGAGCCACCCGAGCTACCGCCACCCGAGCTACCGCCACCCGAGCTGCCACCGGAGCTGCCGCCGTAGGAGCCACCCGAGCTACCGCCGGACGAGCCGCCCGAACTGCCGCCACCCGAGCTGCCCCCCGACGACCCGCCCGAGCTGCCATGGCGGTAGTAGGACCGCATCGCCTTCTTCTGGGCGTGGTGGGCGAACAGGCCACCGTGCGACCCGCCCGACGACCCGCCGTAGGAACCGTACGACCCGTGGGAGCCGTACGAACCACCCGACGAACCACCAGCACCGTAGCCACCGGACGAACCGCCCGACGACCCACCGTAGGAGCCACCCGAGCTCCCACCGGACGAACCCCCAGACGAACCACCAGACGAACCACCAGATGAACCATGGGAGGCACTGTAGCGGTGGTGCCAACCGGCATGCGCATCGCAGGCCGTCGCAACAACCGCGAGAAACGTGACAATTCCTGCAAACTTGCAGCTGTGACGAAGGACCGACATCGGGATCTCTCTCCGGTGAATGGTTGGATGGTGAGGTGAAGCAAAGTGAACTGGAAGGGACCGCCCCGCGCCCGGCCCCCGCTGACCGGGTGCCGTACCGACCGCATGAGGCAAAGATAATTTGCCGGTCGGGTAAAGCAAGCAGTTTAGGAAAGAGGGGTCGTGTTTGACGACCAGAAAGACGAGGTCTGGGAAGATTGTAGCGGTTGCACAGGGCAACGCATGGTGCACAGACCCCCTAATCCCCCTTGCCTCCGGAAACGGCCGGAATCTCCGCAGCCCTTTTCAGCCCCTTCGCCCCTTCCCCCGCGGGCCTTTCCGGCCGGAATCGCCGGACGACGGCCCGCGTGGAGGGAGTGATCCCGGGACGCCTAGCAGAGAGTCATCCCTGGGCGTTTAGCAGAGAGTCATCCCTGGGCGCCTGGCAGGGAGCTATCCCGGGAGATCGACGGGGCGTCTTCCCCTCAGCGGGCAACCCCCTCGATCCGGACATCATCCGCCTCGAGTCTGCCGGTACTCCCGAGCATCCCCACCAGCGCGATCGCCTCACGGGCCCAGACCGGAACCGTGAGCGTTCCCTGCACGTGCTTCCAGGGAAAGGTCCCCTTCCCAACCGGCAGCATCGCCCGTGAAGACCGGCTCCGCCTTTCGTCGAAGAACTGGACGCCGAGCGCCGGCAGCTCTTCCGGCGAATGGCCTTCCCGGATCGACTCCCCGCGGACCTCGAGGGCCACCGCGAGCCGGCCGATCGCACGACCATCGACGGCAAACCCCTGGAAGAGCTGCGCCGGCCTGCCCTTCTCCGCATTCTCCAGCCGCAGGAATCGCTCCCCCTCGGGAGCGTCGGGCGCCTCGACCAGCTCCATTTGCCGGCCGTAGTACCACGACGTCGGGACTTCCGCCCCGGGGAGCAGCTCCTCGAAGCCACCGTTGCCAATCGCCGGTCGCGTTCCGTCGGGCTGCACGATCCTCGCCTCCTCGGCCTCACCGGTCATCGGCACGAACAGGCTCGGCACGAGCGACTCGCGCACCATCTCCCCGTCACGTTTCGTGAGCAGGACGAGCATCTGGTCGTACCGCTCGCCGACAGGGATCACCATCCGCCCCCCTTCGGCCAACTGTTCGACGAGCGGTTTGGGGATCTCCTCGGGGGAACAGGTGACGATGATCTTGTCGAACGGGGCATGCTCCGGCCATCCCTGGAAGCCGTCGCCGATTTTCGTAACGACGTTCTTGTAGCCGAGCCTGGTGAGGATCCTCGCGGCCTTCTCGCCGAGCGGCTTGTTGATCTCGATCGAGTAGACCGTCTTCACCAGCGGCGACAGCACCGCCGCCTGGTAGCCGCTGCCGGTGCCGATCTCGAGAACACGATCGGTGGGCCGTGGCTCGAGCCGCTCGGTCATGTAGGCGACGACGAACGGACCGGAGATCGTCTGCTTCTCGCCGATCGGCAGGGCCATGTCGACGTAGGCGAGATGACGCTGTGACGGGGGGACGAACTCGTGCCGAGGGGTCGTCCGCAGGCTCTCGAGCACGCGGGGATCAGTGACGCCACCGGCCGCGATGTCCTCGAGGGCCATCCGCTCCCGCAACCCCCGCATCCGTTCGGCGGTGGCATCAGGGGGCGCGGCACCGGCCGCGACCATCGCGAGCATCACCATCACCGACACCACTCCCGCCGCCGCTCGCTTCATGGCCGCCCCCCGTCACGGTCAGCCCCGGCCCGTATCGCCCTCATCACTTCGCCGCTTTCGATCCCGACTCGATCCCGAGCAATTCCATCTCGAAGACGAGTGCCTCGCCCGGCTCGATCACGGGGGGCGAGCCGTCGTCGCCATACCCGAGATCCGGCGGTACCCACAGCCGCCATTTCGACCCCACCGTCATCAGCGGGAGCGCTTCCTGCCAGCCGGGGATCACCTGCTGGACCGGGAACCGGATCGGCCCCTGGGCAGGATCACTCGCATCGAATTCCTTCCCATCGAGGTGCATGCCACGGTAGTGGGTCGCCACAACGTCGGTCGGCTTCGGCTTCGGGCCTTCCCCACCTTTGAGCACCTCGTACTGCAATCCGCTGGGGAGCGTCACGATCCCCTTCTTCCCCTTGTTGGCGGCGAGAAACTGGGCGGCCTTGGCCCGGTTCGCCTTCCCCTTCTCCGCCATCTGCTGACGGAAGGCCTCGTTCTCCTTCTGCATCCGGGCCTCGAAGGCCTGGAGTGCGGCCGTGAGCTGCACGTCGGGGAGACGCGGCGGGGTGCCGCTAACCGCATCGGAGAGCCCCTGCGCCAAAGCAGCGAAATCGAACGGAGCCTTCTGGGCGCGGAAGTCGGCGGCGATCTGACTGCCGATGCGGAGGCCGAGGGCGTAGCCGAGCGTTCCCTCCGGCGTGTCGAGGGCGGCCTCCACCGGCGCCGTCAGCGGTTGGGCGGGGGGGCGCTTCGCCGCCGGAGCTCCCGGCTGGGCGACAGCGGGAGGGCTCGCGACGAGGCTGGCAAACAGGATCGCCACAGCCGCTCCGACTCCCCTCCCCTGCCCCGCGCCCCGGCGGTACGGCGAACGACCGACTCCCTTGCGATTCATCTCCTCTTCCTCCCTGACAGCCTGTTGGATCAAGTGCCCAATTCGTGACCAATTTCCCTGGCAATCCGCGCCGGTCGCGACGCTTACGATTCTACCAATGCCCCCCGATCCTTCCTGCGCCAAAGCCTCGAATAGCCCACGCCGCTCTCCCGACAGGACGATCACCGGGCCTCGTCGGCAGCCTTGTCGCGATCCTCGCTCGGGCGGCCGAGCGAGCCACGCGTGATCTCTAGAAAGGCCGTCTCCAGATTCACTTCCGACTCCCGCATCGACTGGAGACGGAATCCCTCGGCAACGAGCCGGGCCGCCAAAGGGGACGGGTCGTCACAGCCGGCGGCGAGGGTCACGAGCACCTCGCCATCACGGATCGCCACCCGATCTGCTTCGGGGCTCTTCTCGACCACCTTCGCAGCCGGCTCCGGCGGGCCGGCCACGCGGATCCGAATCACGGGACGGCCGCGCACCTGGGCGAGGAGATCGCCGACGTCGCCGCAGGCGAGGAGCCGCCCGTACTCGATGATCCCGACCCGATTGCAGATGTCGGCGAGCTCGGGAAGGATGTGACTGCTGACGAGGATCGTCTTGCCGAGCCCCTGGAGCCGCTTGAGCAGCCCGCGCATCTCGATCCTCGCCCGCGGATCGAGACCACTGGCGGGCTCGTCGAGGAGGAGGACCTGCGGATCATGAAGGAGGACGCGGGCCAGCCCCAGCCGTTGCGTCATCCCGCGTGACAGGCTGGTGACGAGCTCGTCGCGCTTCACGGTCAGATCGACCAGTTCGAGCGATCGCTCGGCGACGCGGCGACGCTCCGGGCCGGCGATCCGGTAGGCCGCGGCAAAGAACTCCAGATACTCGATCACGCGCATGTCGTCGTACACGCCGAAGATGTCGGGCATGTAGCCGATCGCGCGGCGGATCTCCCTGGGATGGGTGTAGATCGAATGGCCGCAGACGTACGCCTCGCCCCAGGTCGGCGAGAGGAGTGTCGCGAGGATCCGGATCGTCGTCGTCTTCCCGGCGCCGTTGGGGCCGATGAACCCGAACAGGTCCCCCTGCTCGAGCTTGAGATTGAGCGACTCCAGCGCGGAAAAATCCCCGTACTTCTTCGTCAGGTCGATGGTCTCGATCATGGGCTGGGTTTCTCGACGGAGAGCTTTTCCAACGGAATGACGATCCGCCACATGGCCGTGGCCTGGTCCGGGGAATCATCGATCGGCACGGCGGCGGCTCCGCCCCCCGACACATCCGCCGCTGCCGCACACGACCACGTCGTCCCCGCCGGACCACGACCGACGAGGATCGCCCGATCGATGGGAAGAACCGGGGAGAGATCGATGCGGCCCAGCCGTCCGGCCTCGAGTGACGTGTACGACGTCCCCCCCGCCGCGGCATGGAAACCGGCGATCTCGAGGATCCGGTCGATGTCGGTGTTATCGACGCGCCACGCCTGAGTCTGCGTCCGGTCGTAGACCGAAGCGCTCCGCGTCAGGGCGGAAGCGAGCGTCCGGGGCCCCTTCCCCGACTCCGGATCGAACCGGGCACCGGGGGCCAGGGAGCCGACGTCATACGTCCAGCCGGCATGGAACAGGGAACACTGATGAAGCGCGAACGGAAGGCGGCTTTCCAGCGCGCCGCTGAGCGTCCCTTGGGCATCCTGACGGAGGCTGGAAACGACGGGGGGATCAGCCACGGGAGCCATCCACTCCGCTTCGAAGAGCCGGCTCGAGGAAGCGGCGATCGGCACCTGGTCGAGGCTCTTCAGTCCCGCCGCCGACGTGTAGGGCGCGCTTGCCAAGGAAGGATGGGCCGTGGGGCAGTCGACCGCACCGATGCCGCGGCCCCCGGCTCCATACCAACTCACCACCGCGGCCTGTCCATCGACGCCGAGAGCGGCCGTCGAAGGCACCGCGCCAACGTCGACCACGGCGTTCATCGGCGACCACGCGCCGAAGAACGACGTCCCCCGCGCGACCTTCCAGGCGAGATCGACATCGACGACGTCGGCGCGACGGACGCGCCACGCATCCCCCTTCCAACGCCCCGCGGTCCACCACGCCAGTCCCGCGAACAGGATGACCACCGTCGGCAGCGTGAGCCAGGCCAGGGCGGGCCGTCCTCCGCGCGACACCAGCCACCACTCCGCCGGATAGAGGCAAGCGATGTAGAGCAGTGCCAAACCAGCGATCAGTTCGAACGGGACGGGACGGACGCCGTCGAAGCGATCGACCGCCAGCCGCAACTGCCCACCGAGGTCGAGGGCTCGGCGGTTCAACTCCCCCGACCGGCCCGTTTGACGAGATCGCCCGCCGAGGAGTTCGACGAGGAGCGAATCGGTTCCCTGCCAGTTGCGAAACACCCCCTGATCAAGATCGAGCCCCACCCAGGTGACGGTGCCGAAGCCATGGGCCCGGCGGACAACCAGCGGAAGCTCGGTGGCGGCGTTCCCCTCCCATGCCTCGATCGTGCCGTCGATCGAGGCGGCATCCGCGAGCACCGGCACCTCGAGGCCGCCGAGCGCATTGCGATCGAGCGGCCGACCGGCCTTGGAATAGGTCTCGATCGCCGCCGAGCGCCGCAGCGGCACCATCCTCGTCACCCGCCCCTCCCTGCCTGCCGGCCCGGGCAACCAGACCGCCGCCGGCCCCTCCGCCAGGCCCGGCGGTGCCGCCGACATCCCCGCGAGGAACACGAGCCTCCCGCCACGACGCACCCACGCATCGACACCGGCCAGGGCTTCGGGGGGCGTCCGCGCCACCACCGAACCACAGACGATGATCGCGTCGGCCCCATCGAGATCGAGGTCAGCCGGCCCCAGCCCCGAGGCATCCGGCAAGGCAACAACGCGGATCCGCGTCCCGTCCTCACGCTGCAGCAAGCGGGCAGCGCGCTCCGCACTCGGCAGGTCACCGATCACGAGCATCACCTCGTCGGTCGATTCAAGCGGCACCGGCACCCGGAGAGGTGCTGTCGATCCGCTCCCGTCGTCCACGAGCACCCGTCCCGCCGGGCGTCCGAAGCGGACACGAAACCGGCGCGGCGCTTTGGCCCCCCCCTGCCCCGACGATGCGTCATCGGACACGGGTGGATAGCCGACCAACTCGCCATCGGGATCCTCGACCCACACGCGCGTGGCCGTCGACGGCGCGATCAACAGCGGCGTCCAAGAGCCGGTTCGATAGGCGCCATCGAAGCCGATCGTCGCCTCCCAGGCCTCCGGTAAATCGTCGGCGGCGAAAACCGCGGCCCCGCGGACGCCCCACACCACCGCAATCCAAATGAAGACGCCCCATGCCAGCACGCGCGGCAACGACAGCGCACGACCACCGACAGGCCGCACAGGGAGGGCGTCCGTCCGGTCTTGAACCGCAGGCCGCATCACGGCTTCTCCGCATCGGGGCAGGTGCACGCCAAGAGTCCGCACCCCGGGCATCCCTGCCCGTACTTGCGTCTCACCGCCTCGTCGAGATCGACGTCGACGACGTTGGCGATCGTCACGAGCCAGGCGAGCACGTCGGCAAACTCAAGCGCGATCTCCTCCTTGGTGCCGCTGCGGAGCGCCGTAGCAAGCTCACCGATCTCCTCGGTGAGCCACATGAACGTCCCTTCGACGCCCCGGGCGGCATCCTTGTCGTGGTACATCTGCCGGATGAGCGACTGGAATTCGTTGAGCGTCATGGGGTTTACCACGGCATCGGGCTCGAGGGGGATGGAAAGAACGGGGCTCAGTGTCACAGACGGGCGAGGGGCGGCCACGGGCCCCGGAACGGAGACGTTTTACCCGGCGTGGCGTCCACCGGCGACATCCGGCGCGGACGCCCGCACAAACCAGGGATAGATCGCGGGGATGACCAGTGCCGTC